>NZ_MODX01000013.1:0-83851 GCF_001866125.1 Acinetobacter sp. LCT-H3
ATTTGACTACATCATCCGTTCGGGTCAGTAATAAAGGAAAGCACCTGGGTTCCCCAAAACCCAGGTGCTAGAACATCAATCGACTCTATTTCTTATTCCCTTTTTACAGGAACTCCGGACGCTAACACCAGAGTTCCTTTTTTTATATTTGCTTTCCTTCGTTTTAGATCAGTCAGAAGCATCCCCAATTGCTTCTGACTGTTCCTTTCCTCTGCGCTGTTTTTGTTTTAATTTATTATTATGTCTTCCCCAAGGTTGTTCTTTAGATGAGCATAAAATATGCCATCTTTAAGATTTCATTAAGAGTTGAATAGATTCAGTCCCTTAAATTTCTCCATCAATTGTTCTTTGGTCTCCACATGCTCCGGATGGGGCACAATGCACTCAATTGGACACACGGATACACAGGTTTGATGATCATAGAAACCGACGCATTCCGTACAGCGATTGACATCGATTTCATAGATTTTGTCACCTTCATAAATGGCATCATTCGGACACTCCGGCAGACACATGTCGCAGTTGATGCATTTATCGGTAATCAAGAGTGCCATGCTTAGCCTGCCTGATAAGCCAGTGAAGATGCAGAAATATCTGCAGTCGATGTCGGTAGGTTGCGAATCAGCAGGGCATATTGCATATCAATATCTGCCGGAATCGGAATTTCGACGATATGCCCCGAACCTTTGGCATCTTCAATCAGATTACCTTTACGGTCTTTGATCTCCGTCAAGGTGAAGCTAATGTTGCCTTTAGGCGTCATCAGCTCCAGTGAGTCACCGACTACAAAACGGTTTTTCACATCGATCTTGATGTAATCTCCATTTCGCTCTAATACTTCACCACAGAAAATTTGATGATCAAAACTGGAAGAACCATTTTCATAGTTTTGATATTCACTATGAACATGGCGGCGCAGGAAGCCTTCGGTATAACCCCGATTTGCCAGACCTTCCAGTTGGGTCACCAGTGATGGGTCAAATGGCTTGCCAGCTAAAGCATCATCAATGGCTTTGCGGTAAATCTGTGCAGTACGTGCACAGTAGAAATAGGATTTAGTCCGACCTTCGATTTTTAGCGAATGCACACCGACTTTGGTTAATCGTTCTACATGCTGGACTGCACGCAAATCTTTTGAGTTCATGAAGTAAGTGCCATGCTCATCTTCTTCGGCAGCAAACATATCTTCATCGTTACGCTGAAGTAGGACCGGCTCGTCAAACTGATGTTGAGCTACTTTATGAGCTTCATCCACATCTTGGGAGCAGCAGCCTGAATCCAGATTTTTCACCGGTATCACATCACCGGTCACATCTTCTTTGGCATCCAGAACTTTGTATTCCCAGCGGCAAGCATTGGTGCAGGCACCTTGGTTGGCATCACGTTTATTCATGTAGCCAGACAACATGCAACGTCCGGAGTAGGCCATGCACAGCGCGCCATGCACGAAGACTTCAATCTCCATATCTGGTACTTGCTGTTTGATTTCTGCAATTTCTTCAATGGATAGTTCACGTGACAGAATCACACGAGTAAGCCCCATATTTTTCCAGAACTTTACCGTTGCCCAGTTCACGGCATTGGCCTGTACAGACAGGTGAATATCCATATGCGGGAAATGTTCACGCACCAGCATGATCAGGCCCGGATCGGACATGATCAGGGCATCCGGTTGCATCGCGACCACAGGTTCAAGGTCACGGATAAAGTTTTTCAACTTGGAGTTATGTGGCTGGATATTCACCACCACATAGAATTTTTTGCCAAGATCATGTGCTTCTTTGATGCCTATAGCCAGATTGTCATGGTCAAATTCATTGTTACGAACACGCAGGCTATAACGCGGCTGGCCGGCATAGACTGCATCTGCACCATAGGCAAAAGCATAACGCATATTTTTCAGTGAGCCAGCAGGTGAGAGAAGTTCAGTAACAGGGATGATACTCATGACGAAATCGAAAGACATATAAAAAGTACGGCTTTTATTTTATTCATTTAAAAACAAGATTCAACCAAGTAAATCACTCGGAAATCATGGTTTTTGTTGATATTTTCAACATTATCAAATAAGTAAAACTGAAATAAATATACAGACTATTGATCTTCGATTTCAGACCGTTCCAGGGTTTTCAGGATTTGACAATGGTCAACCGTAGTCGGCGTATTACAGCTATTTCTTAGCTCGGTAAGCTGAGTTTTAAAAGCTGCTAATTCTTTCATTTTATTGGTGATATCCTGTAGATGCTGGTCAATAATATTGTTGACTGCTGTACAGTTCTGCTCGGGATTTTGCTCCAGTTCGATTAAGGTCTCGATTTCCTTTAAGGACATATCCAGATCACGACAACGCTTGATAAAAATCAGTCTTTTAAGCGCTTCATCATCAAAATAACGATATTGATTATTTGCTCGAAAATTCGGCGTGATGAATCCTTTTTTCTCATAAAAACGCACCGTGTCAGTAGTTAAATGTGACTTTTTTGCGATTTCTGAAATTAGATACAAAGACATATACACCTCGGGCTTGACCTTGGAGTTACTCCATAGTTTCTAATCAATGTATCGTATTTCGTATAAAAATACATCGGAGAAGAATATGGCCTGTAGCTGTAGTCATGAACCGGCACCCATCAAGCCAAACAGCAAGTTTAGAATGGCTTTATGGATTGCCTTATGGATTAACCTCAGTATGTTTCTGGTAGAGCTGGTCGGGGGAGCCTATGCTCATTCTTCAGCTTTATGGGCCGACTCGCTAGATTTCTTTGGGGATGCAGTGAATTATGGGATTTCACTGGCTGTATTAGGTGCAAGCCTGTACTGGCGAGCCACTGTAGCCTTAATTAAAGGTCTGACTATGGCAGCCTTTGGTTTGGTGGTGATGGCTAAAGTCATCTATGCCTATCTGTTCGGTATTCCTCCTGAAGCCATCACGATGGGTATCATCGGCGCAATCGCTTTACTGGCCAATGTGATCACGGCTGTGATTCTTTATGCTTTCCGTGATGGAGACTCAAACATGAAGTCTGTGTGGCTGTGTAGCCGAAATGATGCAATTGGCAACGTAGCAGTTATTTTTGCGGCCATTGGTGTATTTGGAACCGGTAGTCTATGGCCCGATATGATTGTGGCGGTGATTATGGCCAGTCTGGGATTAACTGCAGGATATCAGGTGGTGAAGCAGGCATTACAAGAACGTCGTACAACTGCATGATAAAAATTAATGCTAAATAAAAAAACCGGGCAATTTTGCCCGGTTTTTTAGATTCAAGGAATCTTATTTTTCAACGAATGCACGTTCAATTACATAATCGCCTAGAACACCCATACGTGGAGATTCTTTCAGACCGTGTTGGTCAAGAAGGGCAGCAACGTCATCAAGGAAGGCTGGGCTACCGCATAGCATTGCGCGGTCAGTTTCAGGGTTAAAACGTGGCAGACCGATTTTTTCAAACAGTTCACCAGTTTCAATTGCAGTCGTTACACGGCCTTGATTTGGATATTCTTCACGAGTTACCGTCGGGTAATACACTAATTTTTCTTTAGCGCCCAATTCTGAGAAGAACTCATGGTTTGGAATTTCGTTCAGAATCAGATCTTGATAAGCCAGTTCTGAAATGAAACGTGTACCATGAACCACGATAATTTTTTCAAAACGTTCATAAGTTTCAGGATCACGAATAGTCGACAGGAAAGGTGCAAGACCAGTACCTGAAGACAACAAGTACAGATTCTTACCAGGATTCAGGTCATCCAGAACCAGTGTACCTGTCGGTTTTTTAGAAACCAGGATTTCATCGCCAACTTTTACTTTTTGCAAAATAGAAGTCAGTGGACCATCTGGAACTTTAATCGAGAAGAATTCCAGTTCTTCTTCATAGTTTGCACTTGCAATTGAATATGCACGCATTAAAGGCTTACCATTGACCTCAAGGCCGATCATCACAAACTGACCGTTTTTAAAACGTAATGCAGTATCACGAGTCGTTTTAAAAGAGAATAATGTGTCATTCCAATGGTGGACGTGAGTAATCTTTTCGACGTTAAAAGCAGCCATTAAAGGTCTCAATAAGTTATCAAATTAGAACAGGTTGCTATTCTAAACCAAATTCATTCTCGATAAACTGAATATATTTAATTGAGCTTATCAAAAAAAGTGATTATGACTGAACTGACTATACCTGTAATCGGTATAATGAAATCTCCCTATAAAGAAAAATTTGGTATTCCACGTCAGCCTAATCTGGTGGAAGTGGAATCCTATATTGAAATGCAGGGGCCTTATAATGATCTGCTGGCTTTTGAGGGGATTGAGGAGTTTAGCCATTTATGGCTGCTCTGGCAGTTCCATGACAATAAAAATCAGGAAAACAGCAAGTTTCGTCCACAGGTACGCCCACCACGTTTAGGTGGAAACCAGAAAATAGGGGTGTTCGCGACACGTAGTATGTATCGTCCTTCGCCGATTGGTTTATCCGTGGTCAAGCTGAAAGAAGTGAAAAAATTTGGCAAAACAGTCCGTGTTTATGTGACGGGCAGTGATCTTTTAGATGGTACTCCGATTGTCGATATTAAACCTTATATTCATTATTCTGATGCTGTGATGGAAGCGCAAAGCGGTTATGCTCAGGAGGAGCCAGTGCGCAAATATGTGGTCTGGTCGGAACAGGCAGAGCTGGAAAGAGAGCAGTTAGTCCAAACGAAAGGTCTTTCGGAACAAGTCATTCGGGAACTGGCAGAGGTTTTATCCCTTGATCCACGTCCAGCCTATCAGGAGGATCCGGAGCGAATTTATGGTATGCACTTTGCAGATTTCAATATCAAATTTATTGTAAATGAAACGTCTGTTCTGATTGTAGAGATTGAGTGATGGCTAAAGGGCTAGGGTACTTATACTTTCTGCTCAAATCATTCTAAAGTTTTAGCGTCCACCACAAAATTCCGATCAAAACTGCCATATGTAGAATCTGTACAGGTACAAAATACATCGCATATTTGAATCCGCCTGACAGGCCGGAATTTACAGATTTTGCTAAAGCATGGGCTGCAAGGCCTATGAGCAGGGCCTGAATTAGCCGGGTATTGCTCGGGTCACCCTGAATGACCACACTGGCCATGGCTGCATGAATCTCAAATAGTGAAGCCAGCAGGGTACCTGCCAGCAAGCCGGCATCGCCGAGTAAGAGTCCCAGCCCATAAATCGTAGCCTGAATCAGTGTCAAAGTGACTGCAATGATGACCGCTTCTTTCAAGCTAAACATCCGGCTATCTTCTCCTTTTTCACAATTTTCTGGCGGTTTGGCTTTACGCAGCAATAGAAATGCACAGGCAGCCAGAATGGCCATTGCCACTAAGGAAGGAAGCAAAATAATTTTAAGCCAGCTAAAAGATACGCCGCCGACCACAATGCACAGCAGTACTAAAGTCGAGATACAGGACATGAGTGCGGCACCCGCATTGGACTGAGCATCCATCTCACCTTTACGGACCTGTAGGCCCAGTTGGGCTACTGTGGCTGTGCTGGAAACAAAACCAGAGGCAATCGAAGAAAGCATCAGAGCATTTTTTGTAGAAAGTAAACGTTTGGCAATATGTGCTAGCGCCTGTACCACCAAAATTAAAGTTAAGAGTTTCAGAGTCAGGTAGGGATTAAGCACCTTGCCCCATAGCGGTGTATCGGGTGTCAAAGGTAAACCAATCAAGACCAATGCCAGTAACAGTAAACCATCCCGGAATTCAGCTTCAGTAATCCATTTTCCAGCAATATTATGCATGGAATGTTTGGCCATCAGAATGACGGTAATGAGTACTGCAAGTCCGGCAGCCAGCGGAATATTCCACAGACAGATTGCCCCAATAAAATAGGCCATCACAAAAGCAAGTTCGGTGGTAATTCCAGGATCATCCGGCTGATTTCGGATAGAGGAAATGACCATGCCACCAATAATCAGTGCACCCACCAGGCCAGTGATTATTCCGAATAAAAAACAGATAGCTCCCAACAGGGCGCAGATAGCAAAAGAACGTAAGCCGGCAAAGCTTGGCTGTTGCTCCCGCTGTTTATGCCGTTCTCGTTCCAGGCCTATCAATAAGCCACAGCCCAATGCTGAAGTCAGGATAGTGAGCAGTTCCTGAAAGGAGCTGTCATTCATGGGCACTGCGCTAAAATCCATATCCGGCCTCAGCTATGAATAAGTAATTATTTTCAAAGGTATCTCTAAAATATAGGCCATAAGCTAGAGGATGAACAAGAGAGAAATGTGAGAGATAAGATAGGGTGAAAAGATTGGTAACGCTAAAGATTGGCACCAGCTAGCAGAAACAGCCAGAAGACACAGCAGGAGAATGCGAAAAATAGCAAAAACTTGTTATAGTGAAGGCATGTTTAGGGGCCTATAACAATGAAATTTGACTTTGAAATTGATACCGCGTGGTGTCTGGAGCAACTTTTTAAAGACGGTAAGATCAGTGATAGAGACCGTATGCTGGTACAGACGACGCATCGTCAGCGTGAACAGCTGAAATGGCATCCTTTACAGTGGATTGCCAATTTTAATCTGGTCGACCGCTCTCATCCCCAAAGTACACTTACCCTAAACCGTTTATGTCAGTGGCTGTCAGAAAAAACAAATCTGCCATTTTATATTATTGATCCTTTAAAAGCCGATGTTCAGGCACTTACCGCAGTAATGTCGCAGGAATACGCACTCCGTAACCGTATTCTCGCCGTTGAAATCCAGCCAGACAAAATCCTGATTGCTACCGATCAGCCTTATAAAATGGAATGGGTGTCGAATCTACAGCAGAATGTTAGCCCGCGCCGTATTGAACGGGTGCTACTGAATCCGGAACAGTTGCAGCGATATATTGTCGAATATTATCAGGTTAGTCGTGCTGTCAGTGGATCACAAAAATCCTCGGCTTATGACCGTGAAAATAAGGGTGTAGAAGCACTTTTACAGCTCGGTGATTCGCAAAATCCAGATGCCAATGACCAGCATATTGTTAAACTGGTGGACTGGGTATTACAGTTTGCCTTTGAACAGGGTGCCAGTGATATTCATATGGAACCACGCAAAGATACCGGGAAAATCCGTTTCCGTATTGATGGCGTGCTGCATACCATTTATAAAATGCCAGCCAATACGCTTACTGCAGTGATTTCACGTATTAAAATTCTGGGCCGGATGAATGTGGCAGAAAAGCGCAAGCCACAGGATGGCCGTCTAAAAACCCGTACGCCTAAAGGGCAGGAAACGGAACTGCGTTTATCGACCTTACCCACCGCTTTTGGTGAAAAACTGGTAATGCGTATTTTCGATCCGGAAGTATTGGTACGCAGCTTCCAGCAACTGGGTTTTGAAGGGCATTTGCTGAATGAATGGAATACACTGACCAGTCATAGTCATGGCATCATTCTGGTGACTGGACCTACAGGCTCGGGTAAAACGACTACGCTGTATTCAACTTTAAAGCAGCTGGCGACCGAAGAGGTCAATGTCTGTACCATTGAAGATCCGATCGAGATGCTGGAGCCAAGCTTTAACCAGATGCAGGTGAATACCGGGATTGATCTGGGTTTTGCCGATGGTGTACGGGCATTAATGCGTCAGGATCCAGATATCATCATGGTCGGTGAGATTCGTGATCAGGATACTGCCAATATGGCAATTCAGGCTGCCTTGACAGGTCACCTGGTTTTATCCACGTTACATACCAATGACGCACCGTCGAGTTTAACCCGTCTGCATGATCTGAATGTACAACCGTTCCTGACTGCTGCAACGATTCTCGGTGTATTGGCTCAGCGTCTGGTGCGTAAGTTGTGTCCACACTGCAAAGCAGAAGGCTTTATGGATGAGCAGGAATGGCAGCATTTAGCAGCAGATTATCCATTGGCCCGTCCAGAATTTGTGTTCCGTCCAGTAGGTTGTGAGGAGTGTCGTCATACGGGTTATAAAGGGCGTATAGGGATCTATGAGTTTATGCCACTGAGTTTGGCAACCAAACAGCTGATTGGCGCAGATGCCAACTTGAACCAGTTACGTGCTCAGGCGAAAAAAGAAGGTGTAGAGCCACTTAGAATTGCGGGTGCACGAAAAGTCATTGAAGGTGTCACCACGCTAGAGGAAGTACTACGTGTAGTGCCATTGAATTAACTTTTAAAACCCATTTTTGAAAATAAAGTTTTCTTAAGATTCAATTCATCTTCAGCTGTTTTAATAGCTTCATCGAAACAAGACAGCCTAAAAGGTACTGAATATGAAAAATATGACCAAAGCATTTGTAGCAGTGGCACTTATTGGTTCAGCAACAACTGCGACTATGGCAGAAAGTACAGTAAACCAAAGCGCGTTTGCCAAAACCGTAACTGTAAAACAAGCACTCACCATGAAAGATGACAGCAAGGTACAAATCAAAGGTCATGTGGTGAAATCAGTAGGCGACGAAAAATATCAGTTCCGTGATAACACAGGCAGCATCAATGTCGAAATTGATGATGAGTTATGGCAAGGCAAACCGATTTCTGCCAAAACACCGGTAACCATTATTGGTGAAGTAGATATCGATTACAAACCCGCGAAACGTGTTGAAATCGATGTTGATGAAGTGCGTTTCAATTAAGGCATTGGCGATGGCCGAATGACCTGACTAGAGAAAACCACATGCAATATTACAAAAAGCATGTGGTTTTTTTTATTTAAAATTCATGATTATATGTTGAAAATAAGGGGGATTCAGCATGCGTATTCTTTTGGCGGAAGATGATACCTCACAGGCAGAAAGTATTCAGACCTGGCTGGAAATGGATGGCTATGTAATTGACTGGGTTGAGCGTGGGGACCATGCCATTCTGGCGCTTGAACAGCATCAGTATGACTGTGTTTTACTGGATCGTGGTTTACCGCGAGCCAGTGGGGATCAGATTCTGACGACGCTACGTAAACTGCAGAAAGATACGCCAGTTATTTTTATTACTGCTCGAGACAGTATTGATGACCGGGTAGAAGGACTTGATTTAGGTGCCAATGATTATCTGGTCAAACCTTTTAGCCTGGAAGAATTGTCTGCACGAATTCGTGCCCAGATCCGCTTGCAGCAAAAAAATCTGAGCCATGTGCTGACCTGGGAAGATCTGCAGCTGGATATACAGGCTAAAACTCTGACTAAAGCAGGTGAAGTGGTGAACTTAACGGCCAAAGAGTTTCAGATTTTGCATAAATTGATGCAAAAGCCAGAGCATGTAGTGACCCGGGAACAGCTGGAAGAATCCCTCTATGCCTGGGGGGATGAAATTGAGAGTAATGCCATCGAGGTTTTTATTTATCAACTGCGCAAGAAAATTGGCAGTCAGATGATCAAGACCATACGTGGGCTGGGTTATCGTATGCATAAAGCTGAAGGGTAGATCAATCATGGCTCAGATGATTTCACTGCAACACAAGCTGATCAAGAGCGCCATGTATAGTTCCATTCTGGCGGGCTGTCTGGCCTGGTTGTTATTACTGGGTATTTCTGGCTATCAGTCTATGCAGATTCATGATGAACTGATGGAAGATATTGCGGAACTGTTACTTGGCGATGTGACTCAGTCCCAAGGTCACAATGTGGATGATATCAGTGAAGAGTTTGAGATACAGTATCGACTTTGGCTGGATCAAGATCAGCTAACCACTTCCGAAAAGAATAATCTGTTGCAACATCAGTTACGTCATCAATCAGGGCTGCACTTTCAGTTTGAAAATGGACAGTTATTACGAACTTTGATAGTTGAAGATAACGGGCTTAAAGTTCAGGTCATACAGCCAGTATCCATACGCTTTGAACAGATCTGGAATAGTATTTTAGGTTTTGGTTTAATCCTTCTAATATTATGGCTAGTGAAATGGTTGTTACTACATCTATTGATTAAACGTCAGTTAAAGCCACTTAACCGGATTTCACAGGATATTGCCTCCAAGTCCGCCCAGGATCTAAGTCCGGTTCAATCGCCCGAACCGCAAATTGCTGAGCTACAACCGATCGTCAGTCAGTTAAACCGGATGCTGGCTCGGGTAGAGCAGTCCCTAAGTGCAGAACAGCGCTTTACTGCAGATGCTTCGCATGAACTACGCTCACCCTTATCAGCGATTCAAATGCGCCTGCAGGTGTTAAAACGCAAATATCAGACTCATGAGACATTGTCTCAGGATCTGGCGCAGATTCAAAAAGATGTCAGTCGCGGTACTCAGGTTCTGGAAAACCTCTTGCTGCTGGCTCGACTGGACCCTGAACAAAATCATAACCTACCACAACAAAAGTTAGATTTGCCTGAGCTTATTCAGGATGCTTTAAAAACACTCACGCCGTTCATAGAAGAGAAACAGCTGGACCTAAAACTTGAGCTAAATCATGCTGATATTTCAGGGAATGCCGAACTCATTTTCAGTTGCGTGCGAAACCTGATCGACAATGCCATCAAATATACGCCGTCTGCGGGTACAATTCTGATCCAGTGCCAGCATCAGGCGGATAAAACAGAAGTGGTGATTGAAAATTCAGGAGAGGGAATTTCTGAGGAAACTTTACAGCGACTGGGTGAGCGTTTTTATCGCGCTTTGGGCACTAAAACGCAAGGATCAGGCCTGGGATTATCTATCTGCCAGAAAATCATGCAATTGCATCATGGTGATATTCAATTTATGGCTTCTGATCTTGGCGGGTTAAAAGTCGTATTGCGCTTTTAGATCTAGAATCATGAAACAGACCAAATAAGAAAAGAAGCAGTACGCGCTGATTCATACTGCTGATGACCACGTTTATTATTGTGTGAGTTATTTTATTTAGTGAGAATGAGACGATTATTTCGGGTTAAGCGTAGGCGGTATTCTTCACCGGCATGCATGATGCGAATTTCGCGTCCGAGAGCAAACAGGTTATTTGAATGCAGCATTGGTAATGCATGATGAGCGTCATTGTTACGTGTAAACAGGTTAAAAGGTGCGTTCATTCCATAGACTCCGTGGTATGTGCTTGGATTGATTTAAATGATAATCATTATCGAATAGAGCTGTCAACGCCTAAATTTTTCAATTCCTAAAAAATCCGCTATCACTTACAATTTGTAATATTTCCAGCCAGTTTATCTTCGTATGTCTAAAGCAAATATTCATGTCGCGATTGCCTTGTTATTTCACCAAAATCAGGTTCTGGTTGGCTGGCGGGAAGCGAAACAGCATCAGGGAAATAAACATGAATTCCCTGGCGGCAAAGTAGAAGAAGGTGAAACACCGCTGCAAGCCTGCCGTCGTGAGATCCAGGAAGAAGTCGGTATTGATATCGAGCTTTGGCATCCTTTCGATTTTATTCGTCATGAATATGAAGATGTGATTGTGCATCTGCATTTATTCCATGCCAGTGTAGCTGAAGCACAGTTAGCCCAGATTCAGCAACCCTGGAAGTGGTATAGCCGCGAGCAGTTACAGCAGCTGAATTTTCCGAAAGCCAATGCGGTGATTTTAAAAAAACTGTTATGGCCACACATGATTAAAATCAGCAGTGATCTGGCAGATCTGCATCAGCTCGACAAAGTGCAAATGCTGTATTGGCGAGTTGACGCCAACGCAGAACAGGCCGAGAAATTGGCAACCCTGCCGTTAGAAAAATTATCCCAATTGATTATTAATCATGACTTATATCTGCTGCTGGATGAACAACAGCAACAGAGTATTCAGACTTTACATCTTAAACAGGCACAGCTGAATCAACTAAGTACCAGTGATCTGGTTATAGGGAAACGCTATATTGCGGCGTGTCATGATCATGCGTCTACACAACGGGCAGAACAGCTGGGCTGTGAAGCAATTTTTCTGAGTCCTGTGCTTCCAACAGCGACTCATACAGAAGTAGAGCCACTGGGATGGATTACCTTTGAGAAGATTGCCAAACAGATTCAGATTCCTGTGTATGCACTTGGTGGAATGAACAAAGAAGATTTGAGTCTGGCTCAATCCCATCATGCCTACGGGATCGCAGGCATTCGTGGGATATAAGTAAGTTAATTACTAAAAGTAATTATAGCTTAAAGAGCGCTTAATGCCTTCTGTGCTTTTTGAATGGTTTGTGGATTTTTTTGCAGCTGACCAGCTTTAAGAATCACCTGCCAGAGCTGCTTTTTCATGGCATTGCTTTGGGCATAGCTAAGGCCGCGCTGCGCAAACGCTTGTGCATTGGCGGGTTTATTCTTGCGGTTCGCCAGCATCCCTAAATACAGATAGGTTTCAGGAGATTGCGGTGCCAGTCGCTGTGCCTGGGTGACATAGGCTTCAGCCTGATCAAACTTTTGTGCTTTATACGCTGTTTGAGTCTGCTGCATCAATTTCTTGAAAGCAGGTAACTGACGGCCATCATCAAACTGCTGTGGTTTAGGTTTCTGCTGCGGCACGATCACTTTTTGACGTTTGATTTCAGGATGATCATAAGGCGTAATCACTACGCCATCAGATTTCTGCACCCGTGGCTTTTCAGGTGCAGGCTTGGCTGGAGCAGATGGTTCCTGCTGTATGGACTGACAGCCGACTAAAGCAACTAAAATTGAACCAATCAGGATTTTTTGAAACATATATCTCACTCAATTAGGGTGAATAACTACCGCTTGAGATGATACGTGTATCTTGTAAAGAATCACGTTGGTTTTCCGTTTCAGTTTCTTCAATCCAGATCCCAATTTCATCGCTTGGATCGTCAGAACCTTGAGGTTCTTCTGAATCAATCGTATGTGGGGCAGGGGCATAATGCGATGCGCCACAAGCAGTAGCCTGATTTGGCATGCTGTGACGAGTCAACGGAATATACATGGCACCTTCACAGCCTTGAGCAGACAAATGACCTGTCGCGCGATCGACCCATTGCCATTGTACCTCACCTGGTTGATGCAGATTCACTGGCTTCTGGCGCAGCTGCTTCATGACACTGGTCCATACCGGTAGCGCACCAGATGATCCGGTCAAACCAGTAATCTTATTGTCATCCAGACCTAACCAGACCACAGCTAGGTAATTACCAGAATAGCCTGCGAACCATGAGTCACGGGTATCATTGGTCGTCCCTGATTTGCCAGCCAGACCAAGATTACGTGGCAGGGTACTATAAGCAGATTGACCGGTACCGCTGCTCATGACCTGCTGTAAACCATTGTTCAGGATATAGGCATAAGCCGGATCAATGGTTGGCTGAACCGTCAGGCCATAGCGATCGACCAGACGACCATTGGCATCCACCACGGAACGAATGGCTTTGACCGGATATTTAAAACCGCCAGTTGCAAAATTGCCATACAGACTCATCACTTCCATAGGTGACATATCTACCGCACCCAGATAAATGGAAGGGTAGGACGGAATATCAGAAGTCACACCAAATTTCTTCAGATGATTGATAAAGGTCGACATACCGAATTCCTGAGCCAAACGTACCGCAGACAGGTTATAGGAATTTGCCAGTGCCTGAGACATTGGAACCACACCATGCGGGCGGCCACTATAGTTCTTGGGTGTCCAGGTCTTGCCATCAGTTTTAATACTTAGCTCGCTGTCTTCGATCGGGCTACCCCAATGGTAACGGTTCGATTCAATTGCGGTCAGGTAAATCACAGGTTTTAATAACGAACCCACCTGACGCTTGGCATCCAGGGCACGGTTAAAGCCGGTAAAGTCTTGGGTCGAACCAACTGCAGCAACCAGTTCACCATTTTCTGGATGAGTGACCAGCACCGCACCTTGCAAATCTTTTAAACGTTTTGGATTTGATCTGCTTAAGTTCGCTACTGTATTTTTGAAGCTTTGCTGAATACGGGTCTGTGCCAATGGATCCAACGTGGTAAAGATGCGTAGGCCCTGATTAGTAATATCACCTTCCTGATATTCGGTACGCAGCTGACGACGCACAATATCCAAGAAGTCAGGAAAACGTGCTGGACCCAGGGTTGGTTTTGTAATGACATTGAGAGGGCGTGCCTTCTCGGTTTCATATTGCTCTTGGGTCAGATAACCCATAACCAGCATATTGTTCAGCACAATATCACGACGTCTTTTCGCCGTTTCAGGGTTACGCCATGGATTGTAGAGGGAAGGACCTTGTACCAGACCAACTAAAAATGCCTGTTGGGAAATATTTAATTCGCGCAACGGCAGACCAAAATAGAATTGGGAAGCCAGACCGTAACCATTAATAGAATAATTGCCATTCTGGCCCAGATTCACTTCATTTAAATAGGCTTCAAGGATTTCATCCTTGTCATAATGCAATTCAATCAACATCGCCATAAAGGCTTCATTGACTTTACGTTTTAACGTACGCTCTGGACTTAAATAGAAGTTTTTGACCAGCTGCTGGGTTAAAGTCGAGCCACCCTGACGTTTACCGCCGGTAATATTGCTGACCACTGCACGTGCAATCCCGCGTGGAGATACACCATGATGGTGGTAGAAATTACGGTCTTCGGTGGCGATCAGTGCTTCAATCAAAGATTTAGGTACTTTATTCAGCTTGATCAGTACCCGGTCTTCATTATGTTGGGGGTAAATCCCGCCAATTAATAAAGGTTCCAAACGGGCAATTCCGGACGTGGAGGGCTTGGTGGCACTTACGTCATTAATCTGTTCACCATTGAAGCTGACTTTTAAAATCTGCTCAGGCTCAACCCGGTCACCAAAGTCAAAACCACGGGTATGTACATATAAAGTATTACCAGAAGTCACATAACTTCCGGACTTGGTATAGCTTTCAGCACTCTTATATCCAAGCAGTTTGAGCTCTTCCTGAAGATCCTGTTGGCTGACAGGTGCATTGACATAGATTTCCATCGGACGTGCGAAGACTTTCGCAGGAATGTCCCAGCGCTGGCCTTCAAATTTGTCACGTACAATATTATCTAGACGAATCAGATAGATACTAAAGGCAACAAAAGCTGAAATGACCAAAACGGAAAAGATTAAGGCAATAAACCCCAAACCACGTTCATACTTCATAAATGATGATAAGCGTCTGTAAAATTCTGCTAATCATGCGAAGCTTTTAGGGAATTTGCAATATTTAAAGAGAAATTGGTTAAAAAATATCAATTAAAAAATACACTTAGTCTGCATAATATTATTTCTAACTTGCTCTACTTATACATAAAAACCAGGGAAAATTGTCAACGAGCCAGAGCTTAATGCTATTATAGGGTCGATTCGTAGCGGAGCGACGAGACTGGTGCTAATTTCACATAAGACATTCCGAAATATCGGGTTAGTAGGACGTCCTGATAAATCTTCAGTAGTTGAAACCTTATGTCTTATTCATGATCATTTGTTGAACGTGGGTCTGCATCCAGTGTTTGATGCAGATACCGCTGCGTTGGTACCTTATGAAAATACCCAGACAGTGAGCCGCGCCTTGCTGGGTGAGGTGGTCGATCTGGTCATTGTGGTTGGTGGTGATGGTTCATTGCTGCATGCTGCCCGGGCACTGGTCAAATATAATATTCCTGTCATCGGTGTGAACCGTGGCCGCTTGGGCTTCCTGACGGATATCAAGCCGACAGAAGTCATTTTTAAGCTGGATCAGGTCCTTAAAGGTGAATTTCAGCTTGAGCGACGTTTTCTGTTAGAACTGGAAATCCGGTCTAAAGGCGAAATTATCCATGATGCGATTGCCCTGAATGATGTCGTACTTCATTCTGGTAAATCCGTGCACATGATCGACTTTGAGCTGAATATTGATGGACAATATGTTTATCGTCAGCATAGTGATGGTCTGATCGTGTCGACACCAACAGGCTCAACTGCCTATGCACTTTCTGGTGGTGGGCCAATTGTACATCCAAGTATGGATGCGATTGTACTGGTACCCATGCATCCGCATACCCTGTCATCCCGACCGATTGTGGTTGGAGGACATAGTGAGATTAAGCTGGTGATCCGTAAAAATCGCGTGATGCCGATGGTCAGCGCAGATGGACAGCACAGCATCTCTTTGAATGTGGGAGATACGGTTCACATTCGTAAACACCCATTTAAACTGCAACTTTTACATCCACCGGGTTATGATTTCTATATGGCGTGTCGGACCAAGCTCGGTTGGAACCAAGACTTTGATTATCAGAATCGGGATTAAATCATGAATATTGAACAAATGCTCTCTATGCTCAATCCTGAGATTGTAGACCGACTGCGTACTGCGATTGAAATTGGTAAATGGCCGAACGGTGTGGCATTGACGGAAGAGCAGCGTCAGACGTGTATGCAAGCCGTGTATGCCTGGGAAATTAAACATCTGCCTGAAACTGAACGTAGTGGTTATATCGACCGCGGTACCAAAGAAGAAGGTGAAGAATGTGATGATGATCATCACAAGAATGAACCGGAATTCAGACCCATTCGTTTCGTTTAATTGAAACCAAAAAAGACCACAAGCGTGGTCTTTTTAATGTCTGAAATAAATGATTTTGTTCAAACCGAAAGACGGGTATTCCAGAGTTCTTTGGCTTTTTGCATCGCTGTTTCATAGCTGTCACATTTGCCCATGGTATATAGCGCAATACCGATGGTTTCAACCACTGCGGTTTCGCCATACTCATGTGAACGTTGACCATCCCAGACTTCTTTAAATACAGACAGATTCAGCTCTTCTTCAATCGGACTGCGATTGTCCGTCAGTTTAGGCAGTTCGTGTTCATACAGTTCGCCATTCTTGATACCACAAATTAAGGTTTTGGCATCAGGGTTACGTTCAAACTCGCCACCTTCACCTTTAATCACAGCACTATTTTGATAACCGAGCTGAAAAGCGGCACGCTGGTGTGAACCACGATAAGCCGGATGGAAAATGGCCTGTAAAGTCGCTTTGGCATTGAATGGATTAATCAGGCGCGCCAATGTATGGATAGGAGAACGTAAACCCATAACATTCCGCAGTCCGATCAGCTCAGCCAGGATAGGTGAAATCACATCTAAAGGCAGATAAGCAAAATGTCTTTCTTGCAGCTGCTGTTCGACTTCAACCTCACTGTGGCAAATAGAATAGCCTAAGTATTCTAATACTTGCTCAGTATAAACCCGATTCAAAGTATGCCCAGCTGCACCATGCATGACAATATTATAGCCATGCTTGGCCAAGGTGAGGGCAGACAGGATAAACCATGGATAATGCTTGCGCTTGCCAGCATAAGATGACCAGTCCAAGTCTACATCCAAAGCTTTAAAATTAAGCTGATCCCGAGTTGCCTGAACAAAACCTGCCAGTTCTTCAACGGATTCTTCTTTTACGCGCAGTAGCATCAGGAAGGCACCTAGCTGCACATCCAGCACCTCATTTTTCAGGATCATACTAAAAGCTTGATAGGCTTCATCATAACTGAGCGAGCGTGCACCATTCTTTCCTTTACCAATAATACGAATAAACTGGGCAAAAGGATGTTCAGCATCTTTATAAATATTTCGCTTTGTGGTCATAGAGATAGGTCAATCATTTTTATCAAGTATTGGCATATTTTACGCTGATATTGGTATTTTACCTTCTTATTTTGCAGAAGAATTATGGTTTTATAAGACTATAGTCTAAGGAATATTGTTTATTATTTAGACAAATTTAACATTTTGGGTTAAACAAAAGTCTAAAAAGCGGTTAAAATTTCTCTTGATTTTTTGTGTTTGCTTCATCTCCTGATCAATACACTAACTTCTGCTGAAGAGCGGTGTTCCTGTAATTGTTAAACGTACATACACAATCTATTTTCGGTATCAGATTAATTTCTTGATACGTAAGCACTTTTTTGTTTAAGGCAATGAAGTATTGGATGCTTATTTTCTTAAATAAGTGAAAACTGAATATTGCTTCTTGTTAGAAGTATATTGTGAACTAAGGTCATGGCTAAAAAACCTATTTATAAGTCACTTTATTTTCAAGTGATTGTTGCCATTATTGCCGGTATCCTCGTGGGTCACTTCTCACCAAGCGGTACGCAAATTATCAATGGTGCTGAACAATATGTTCCTGGTTTGGGCGAACAGCTGAAACCATTGGGTGATGGCTTTATCCGCCTGATCAAAATGATTATCGCACCAGTAATTTTCTGTACGGTAGTGAGTGGTATTGCAGGTATGGAAAGCATGAAATCTGTCGGCAAGACAGGTGGTATTGCTTTACTATACTTTGAAATCGTATCGACGATTGCCTTGGTGATCGGTCTGCTTGTGATCAATATTGCCAAACCTGGTGTTGGTATGAACGTTGATCCAGCAACTTTGGATACGGAAGGTATCTCGAAATATGTTGCATCAGGTGAGTCACAATCGACCATCGATTTCTTCATGAATATCATTCCAAATACGGTAGTGGGCGCATTTGCTGAAGGGGAAATCCTTCAGGTACTGCTATTTGCTCTCCTGTTTGGTTTTGCCCTGCATCAGCTGGGTGATAATGGTAAGCCAGTACTGAAGTTCATTGACCAGATTTCACATGTATTCTTTAACATCGTGAACATGATCATGAAACTTGCACCTATCGGTGCGTTCGGTGCCATGGCATTTACGATCGGTAAATATGGTATCGGTACACTGGCGCAGCTGGGTCAATTGATTCTGTGCTTCTATATCACCTGTATCCTGTTTATTTTCATTATTCTCGGTTCGATTGCACGTTTCACTGGCTTTAGTATCATGAAAATGATCCGTCTGATCCGCGAAGAATTGCTGATTGTACTGGGTACTTCATCCTCTGAATCTGTATTGCCGCGTATGCTGAAAAAGCTGGAACTGGCAGGTGCAGAAAAATCAGTAGTCGGTCTGGTTATTCCAACAGGTTATTCTTTCAACCTGGACGGGACTTCTATTTACCTGACTATGGCGGCAGTCTTCATCGCTCAGGCGACCAATACCCAGCTAGATCTATCTCATCAGATTACCTTGCTTCTTGTGCTATTGATTTCATCTAAAGGTGCAGCAGGTGTAACAGGTTCTGGCTTTATCGTAATGGCTGCAACCCTGTCTGCAGTAGGTCATATTCCGGTAGCGGGCTTGGCACTGATTCTGGGTATCGACCGTTTCATGTCTGAAGCACGTGCTTTGACTAACCTGATTGGTAACTCATTGGCGACTCTGGTTGTTGCAAAATGGGTCGGTCAGCTGGACAAAGAAAAACTGGATTATGCATTAAACAATCCGGCAGAAATTGATGAATTAATGCAGCAAGAAGGCGTTAAATCTCACTGATTTCAGTCTGTTTAAAAAAGGAAGCTTCGGCTTCCTTTTTTTAAATTTTTATTAAAATAAATTGACTGTAAAGTTTGAAAAAAAATCATATTAGCGCATGACACTGACCTTAAAAATCGCTAGCCTGTCTGTGGAAATATAATGATAAACACCACAAGGATAGAACAATGCTGGCATATGATGCAGACCTGGAATTATTCCGCGATAACTTTAAACGCTTTATGGGCGAACAGATTGCACCGCACTATGAGCAATGGGAACGTGAGGGCAAGATTCCACGTTCAGTCTGGAATGCGCTAGGTGAAAATGGCTTTCTTTGTGTGGATGTTCCAGAAGAATATGGTGGCTATGGTGTGCCAACCCATTACTCCTTAATGTTACTCGAAGAGTCGGCACGTGCAGGGTTTAGTGCACTCTCTATTGGTTTGTCATGTCACTCGGATATTGCTGCACCCTATATCCTGCATATCGCCACTGAAGAACAGAAGAAATACTGGCTGCCTAAAATGGTGACTGGTGAGGTGGTCGGTGCCATCGGTATGACTGAACCAGGTGCCGGTTCTGACTTGCAGGCAATTCGAACCAGCGCCATTTTGCAGGACGACCACTATCTGTTAAATGGTTCCAAAACTTTTATTTCGAATGGTCAGCATGCCGATCTGGTGGTGCTGGCTGTAAAAACCGACCCACAAGCGCGTGCCAAAGGTGTTTCATTACTTTTGGTAGATACTCATCTGGAAGGTTTTAAGAAAGGCACCAATCTGGACAAGATTGGCCTGCACTCACAAGATACCTCTGAGCTGTTCTTTGATAATGTCAAAGTGCCAAAAGATCAGTTACTCGGTCAACCAGGCCAAGGCTTTGCATACCTGATGCAAGAACTGCCACGTGAGCGCACTGCGATTGCGGCTACGGCTTTGGGTGCGATTCGTGGTTCAATTGATATCACCACGACCTATGTCAAAGAGCGTCAAGCCTTTGGTCAGGCAGTGGGCCAATTCCAGAATACTCGCTTTGTACTGGCACAGGCCAAGATTGATGAACTGGCAACAGCGGCGTTTTATAACCAGAATGTTGAGTTGTATATGCAGGGCAAGCTGAATGTTGAAACGGCAGCAGCCTTAAAAAGTTTTTCAACTGACATGCAGATGAAAATTGCGGATAATTTGCTCCAGCTGTTTGGTGGCTATGGCTATATGACTGAATATCCGATTTCCCGTTTCTTTGTCGATGCGCGTATCCAAAGGATTTATGGTGGTACGAACGAGATCATGAAAGAAATCGTGGCACGTAGCCTATTAGGTCGCTAAAAGTATTTCATTCGCTATAAAGTAAAAGTGAGCCTACAAGGGCTCATTTTTATGTAAGGGAGCAAATGACATTTTTCATATTTTAAGACTTTAATACTTCTAGGCACTCATCAATAAACACAGGTAAATCGTCTGGTGCACGTGAAGAGATCAACTGGTTATTATCATTGACCAGTTCTGCATCATAATAACGACCGCCTGCATCTTGCAGCCAGTGCGCATGATCACGAATACTGGTAATAATCCGGTCCTTCAGCACGTCAGCTGCACCGAGTAATAATGAAGCATCGCAGATGCTAAAGATGGTTTTATTGGCTGCATTAAATTCCTGAATCAACTTTAGAACGACAGCATCTGAAGTGAAGGTCAGGGGAGATTCTCCACCTGGAATCAGTAGGGCGTCAAAATCATCGACACAGATATGGTCAATACTTTCATCTATGGTCACTGAAGCTGTATGTTTCTGACCATATATGACCTTTCCAGCTTCATGGTCAATATTGCAGATATTGTGACTGGCAGCACGAAAGGCTTCTACAGGTTCAAAATATTCCTGATCATCAAAATTATGAGTGACAAGCACAGCTATTCTTTTTGGCATGTATTTGCTCCTGCCTAAGTTTTGAACAGGCTAGCGGGATAGGGTTTAAAAATCGTCCCTGCTTTGTAAATAAATACATGTTAAATGTAAAAATCTCTGTTAAAACAAGTAAAAAAAGCATATGTGCAGGAGGTTGAGCGGTAATTTTAAAATGAACTATTGATCATCTAGCAACGTCTTTCCATTGCTGATTTTTGAGTCTTTGCATGATTTTTCTTATGGTTAAAATCGTTATATAGATTAAGAAATAATGATAATTCATCCATCCTAAAATCAGTTAAGATGTAAACGCAAACTTTACAATTTGATAATGTAATTTTTGCTGAATATGCTGTGGAAAATGTTACTAAACATTGCAGATGCGATGAGTGGTTAGGCAACGCATAAATAACTGACTTTTAAAAGACAAAGTCATATTGCGTAACATTTGAAAGCTTACTCTTGTTATACTGAAACAGTTACGGTTTATGAAGGGCGACATAACAATGATCAACGACGATCAAAACACTACGACTTCTCTTGATTTGGCTAAGATTCGTGAAGATATCGATTCAGTTGATCAGCAAATCCAGCAATTGATTAATCGCCGTGCGCGTTTGGCAGAAGCTGTAGCAAAAGCAAAGTTTGCTTCAGAAGAGAATCCACTGTTTTACCGTCCTGAACGTGAAGCGCAGGTTTTGCGTAATGTTATGGAACGTAATGAGGGGCCACTGTCTGATACCACCATGGCACGTCTGTTCCGTGAAATCATGTCGGCATGTTTAGCGCTCGAAGCACCACAAAGTATTGCTTTCCTGGGGCCTGTGGGCACCTATACGCATTCAGCAGTATTGAAACATTTTGGGCATGATGCTGTAGTACGTCCATTGCCAACCATTGATGAAGTATTCCGTGAAGTAGAAGCGGGAAGTGCGCATTATGGTCTGGTACCAGTTGAAAACTCGTCTGAAGGTGTGGTGAACCATACTTTAGACTGTTTCAAAACTTCGCATCTCAATGTGATTGGTGAAGTGGAATTGCCAATTCATCACCAGTTCCTGATCTCTGAAAATACCCGTAAAGACAGTATCAAGCAGATTTATGCGCATCAGCAGACTTTGGCACAATGCCGTAAATGGCTAGATGCCCATTATCCAGGTGTTGAGCGTGTTGCACTCAGCTCAAATGCCGAAGCCGCACGCCGTATTCAGAATGAGTGGCACTCTGCCGCGATTGCCTCTGAAATTGCTGCGAATATCTACAATCTTGAGATCATGCACAGCAATATCGAGGACAATCCGGAAAACACGACACGTTTCCTGGTGATTGGCCGCGAGAAAGTACCACAAAGCGGTAATGACAAGACTTCATTACTGATTTCAGCACATGATCGTGCCGGGGCTTTGCTGGAAATTCTGGCGCCATTTGCAAAGCACAATATCAGTCTGACCAGTATTGAAACGCGTCCTGCACTTCCTGAAAAATGGGCTTATGTATTCTTTATCGATCTGGAAGGTCATATTGATCAGGAACATGTTAAAGCTGCGATTGAAGAAATTCGTCCTTTGGTGAAAGAAGTTCGCGTATTGGGTTCATATCCTCAAGCTGTACTTTAAGTCAGCCATTTGTGGTCAGTGCGAGGGTGCTGACCACTGTTTCACACGTAAATCGGAAGTATAAAATGTCGTTCGTGCCAGCCAATCAAGGCATCTCAAAGTTAAAGCCATACCAGCCAGGTAAGCCAATCAGTGAGCTTGAACGTGAGTTAGGGATCACTGATATTGTGAAACTTGCTTCAAATGAAAACCCGTTGGGCTGTTCAGATAAAGTCAAAGAAGCAGTCGCTGCAGAACTGGCAGAAATTGGTCGTTATCCAGATGGTGGTGGTTTTATCCTGAAAGACCAGATCAAAGCACAATTTGGTTTTAATCATGACCAGATTACTTTGGGCAACGGTTCAAACGACTTACTGGAAATGTTTGCCCGCGCATTCGTTTCTTCAAGCGATTCTGTGATTTACAGCCAGCATGCATTTGCAGTATATGCTCTGGTAACTCAAGCGATCCATGCTGAAGCGATTGAAGTACCAGCAAAAGGCTTCTCGCATGATCTTGAGGCGATGGCGGCTGCAATTAAAGACAACACTAAGTTAATCTTCATTGCCAATCCAAATAATCCCACAGGCACCTGGTTTGAAGAAGCTGAATTTGAAGCGTTCATGCAGAAAGTGCCTGCAAACGTGATCGTAGTGCTGGATGAAGCGTATGTGGAGTATTTCCCGGAAAACTTCAATAGCTTGAAATTCTTGAAGCAGTATCCTAACCTGATTGTCAGCCGTACTTTGTCTAAGTGTTATGGTCTGGCTGCACTGCGTGTTGGTTTTGCATTGGCATCGGTTGAAGTAACTGACTATTTAAATCGTATCCGTCAACCATTTAACGTGAACCATTTGGCGATGGTGGCTGCAGTTGCTGCACTGAAAGATGAAGCTTTCATCGAGAAATCTCGTGAAGTGAATAAAGCCGGTATGGCGCAGCTGGAAGCGGGTTTTAAAGCTCTAGGTTTAAACTATGTGCCTTCACGTGCAAACTTCATTTTAGTCGATGTTCAAGCAGATCCTGCTGAAACCTTTAATGGTTTATTAAAGCAAGGTGTTATTGTGCGTCCAGTGGGTATTGCTAACCACTTGCGCGTATCGATTGGTACCGAAGCTGAAAATGCCAAATTCCTTGCTGCACTCGGCAAAGTACTTGGCTTAGAGGCAAAAGCTTAAGTTATGTCGCAGCCACTGTTTGAAAAAGTTGCCTTTATTGGACTTGGACTGATTGGTTCAAGTCTGGCACGTGTGATTAAGGCTGAACATTTAGCCAATGACATCGTAGCATCGACCCGCTCGCAAAAAACGCTGGAAGATGCCAAAGCCTTGGGATTAATTTCCGAAGGTTATGCAGATCCTGTAGAAGCTGTCAAAGGTGCAGACCTGATCGTCCTAGCGTTACCCGTACGTGCTACGCAAAAAGTACTGGAAACGATTCAGCCTTATCTGGCTGAAGGTACCATTATTACCGATGTGGGTAGCACAAAGGGCAATGTAGTTGAGGCGGCCAAAGCGGTTTTTGGTGATGCATTACCTGCAGGTTTTGTACCGGGTCATCCGATTGCCGGTGCAGAACATACGGGTGTGCATGCAGGCAAGGTTGATCTGTTTGCCAATCATAAAGTGATTTTGACGCCGTTGCCGACCAGTGCAGCGTGGGCAGTCGATAAACTGATTCAACTGTGGCAGGCGGCAAAAGCGGAAGTGATTTGTATGGATGTGGAAAAGCACGATGAAGTGCTGGCGCATACCAGTCATCTTCCGCATCTGATGGCCTTTAACCTGGTCGAACAACTGGCCAAGCGTGAAGACAATTTAGATATTTTTCGTTATGCTGCGGGCGGCTTTCGGGACTTTTCCCGAATTGCAGCCAGTGATCCACAAATGTGGCATGACATCTTTTTTGCCAACAAAAAAGCAATTCTGAATGCTGTAGATGGCTTTGAGGCTCAGCTGGAAATTATCCGCAAGCTGATTGAAGACGAAGATTCCCAAGCATTGATGGGCTTACTGGGACATGCGCAGGCAGCTCGCCAGCATTTCAACCATATGCTCGCCAAGAAACCTTTCATGGAGAAAAATCAAGTGACACAACAATTTACCATTCAGCCGGGTGCCAAGAAATTCCAGGGCAAATTTACCGTGCCAGGTGACAAATCTGTGTCACACCGTTCCATCATGTTTGGTGCTATCGCTGAAGGTACAACCCATGTTACCGGTTTCCTTGAAGGGGAAGATGCTTTAGCGACTCTGCAAGCTTTCCGTGATATGGGTGTAAGCATTGAAGGTCCTAAAAATGGTGAAGTGACGATTCATGGTGTGGGGATGCACGGTCTGAAAGCACCACAGTCTGCACTGTATATGGGCAACTCAGGTACCTCAATGCGTTTGCTGTCCGGTATGCTGGCAGCGCAGAAATTTGATTCTGTGATGACGGGTGATGCTTCTCTATCTAAACGTCCAATGGAGCGTATTGCCAAGCCTTTGCGTGAAATGGGTGCACAGATTCAGACTACAGGGGAACGTGGTACCCCGCCGGTATCCATTACAGGCAATCAAAACCTGAAAGGGATCCAGTACGACTTGCCAATGGCATCAGCTCAGGTGAAATCAGGGATTTTACTGGCAGGTCTTTGGGCTGAAGGTGAAACTTCGGTGACTGAGCCTGAACCAACACGTGACCATACTGAACGTATGCTGCGTGCCTTTGGTTATGAAGTGAAAACTGAAGGTAACCGGATTTCACTGCAAGGTGGCGGAAAATTGGTCGGCACCAATATCCAAGTGCCATCAGACATTTCATCTGCTGCCTTCTTTATGGTGGGTGCGGCAATTACTGAAAATGCAGACGTGACTTTAGAAGCTGTAGGTATTAACCCAACCCGTACCGGTGTCATTGAAATTCTGAAGCAAATGGGTGCGGATATTACGGTTGAAAACGAGCGTATTGCGGGCGGTGAACCGATTGCAGACATTCGTATTTGTGGTACTCGTACCTTAAAAGGTATTCATATGCCTGAAGATCAGGTGCCATTGGCAATTGATGAATTCCCGGCATTGTTTATTGCAGCGGCATGTGCGGAAGGTCAAACGATCCTGACGGGTGCGGCTGAACTGCGTGTCAAAGAATCGGATCGTATTCAAGTCATGGCAGATGGCCTAAAAACCATGGGCATCGACTGCACGCCGACTGAAGATGGTATTTTCATCGAAGGTAAAGGCAAGGCAGGTGACTGGTCACCAATCTTTACCGGTGGTGAAATTGAATCGCATCATGATCACCGTATCGCAATGAGTTTCTCGATTGCAGGTCTGCGTAACTCAGGTGAAATCAAGATTGTCGGGACTGAAACAGTCGCCACCAGTTTTCCAACCTTTACTGAACTGACGTCTCAGGCTGGTCTGGCGATTGAAGTGACAGAATAATCCTTAAATTTATGTGAAACAGCCAAGCTTTTGCTTGGCTGTTTTGTTTATATTGGCTTATGCTAAACCCATACAAGAAAAAAGCCATTTGGATGTAGCGATGCGAAAATTAAAATTTATGGCCAATACTCAAAGCCAACAGCAATTACAGGATAGTCGTGAGACCCAAGAGTATGTCGCGCAATTTCTTGCTGATGAACTCGGAAAATATGGCTTTCAAACCCTGCCACAAAGTGGTGGACAGGTTGCTGTTGCAGTAGATGAACACGCATTGCCACTTTCGGTGAGTTGTGAAAGTCGTGACAGTGAAGGGCATTTTGTCTGTGAGATTGTATCTTATCCAGATGAAGAACAAGACTGGCTGGATCGGATTACCGAACAAAGCCTCCTTAATCAACTGGCACAGGCCGTAGAAGCTTCACTCAAGGAGCAAGAAAGCTTTAGTGAATTCGAATGGAAAAATTAAAAAAAGCGGCCATTGAGCCGCTTTTTTTAATTATGGAATTTTTTACAGCATTAAAAAGCGCGTAATCGCAATACGCAACTGTTTGAGGTAACCAGTAAAGAAATGATTGGCACCTGGTAAAATGGTCAACAAATGACGCTGTGGTTTAGCCCATTCAATCAGATCCGACAACAGGGTTACATCATCGTCTTCACCATGCAGGAACAGAATGTCACCTTTAATATGCGGTGTTACATAGTGGCGTAAACCTGCTACGGTGGCGGTTGGCAAACCGCATAAAACCGTCTGTTTAGGCTGTAATTCTATAGGTAGCATGGCATAGCTTTTGGCCATGACATGTGCACCGAAACTAAAGCCACCTGCATAGAATGGCAAGCCAATATGTTGAGTACGAGCGAATTTAATCACTTCAAGTACATCATCAGTTTCACCATAGCCTTCGTCGTGTATTCCATCACTTTGACCAGAACCACGGAAACTTGGACGATAGACAACACAACCACGCTCTAAAAACATTTGTGCCAGCAATACTGGAACTTTATGTTGTGGTGTACCGCCTTGCAATGGATGGGGGTGACAAACAACCGCGAATCCTTTCACTTCACCCTGAGGATAATCCACAAAAACTTCAATTTGTCCCACAGGACCCTGAAGGAAAATTTGCTCGGACATAGGAAAATCGATAAATGAGGGGAGAAAGGCGTATTTTAACGATTGTATTAAGTAAAAACATGAATTGGAATTAAAATAACTCGACTGATATAGTTTGATTAATCACTTTTTAACCAGGTTGGCTATGCTCGCATTAATTTCCCCTGCAAAGACTCTCGACTACGAATCATCGTTACCAACAGATCAGCATACGCAAGCAAGATTGCTGGAACATTCCCAGGAATTGATAGAAGTTGCCAGCAAGTTATCAGCAACAGAAATTTCCAGCCTGATGTCGGTAAGTGAAAAAATTGCCAATCTTAATGTTGAGCGTTTCCGTGACTTGCAGCCAGAATTTGATCTGTCAAATGCACGACAGGCGATTTTTGCCTTTAAGGGTGATGTTTATACAGGTCTGGATGCCTATAACCTAAAAGATCATGACATTAGCTATGCCCAGGAACATCTGCGTATGCTGTCCGGCTTATATGGTTTGTTACGTCCATTGGATCTGATGATGCCATATCGATTAGAGATGGGAACAAAACTTGCCAATTCTCGTGGTCATAATCTGTATGAATTCTGGGGACATACCATTACTGAGCTGATCAATTATGATCTTGCAGCGGCGAATTCAGAACTTTTAGTGAATATTGCTTCTGATGAATACTATAAATCTGTGAAGGAAAATAAAATCCAGGCAGAAATCATTAAGCCTGTGTTTCTGGATCAGAAAAATGGCAAATATAAAGTGATTAGCTTTTATGCCAAGAAAGCACGTGGCCTGATGGCACGCTTTATTATTGAAAACCAGATTGATCGCGTAGAGGATTTGAAAGGTTTTAATACTGAAGGATACTACTTTGATGCCGAGAGTTCTCTTAAAGGTGAGCTGGTGTTCAAGCGTGATGAACAACTCGCTGCTTAGGTAGTCTTATTTAATAAAAAAGATCACCTGTGGGTGATCTTTTTTTTATATATGAATAATTAAGCATTAAAAAGGCGCATAAAATGAACTTTTTCTTTTTACAGATAAGAATTCTGCTACAAAAAGGAGCATTAATTTTAAAGGATAAAATTTAGTCTATTTCAAAGTAGAACGGCAAATATGGGAGAGTTAGCAGTTAAAATATAAAAGTTTTAATCGATGATTTTGACAATAGGTCAGAAAAATTGATTTATAAAAATTTATAGATAAGGCTGTAAGAAGCTCAATTTTACTCATCTTTTATTTGAAAGAAATTAGAGTTCATTTAAATTAAATATTCAATGGAAATAGATATTTATTTAAGATTTTTATAATTAATTTTAATTATAGGGTTCTTTCATAAATTATTTTTGAATCCCTATAAAGGGAATTACCTCTCCTACAAGGAGGTTTGCGGAGCATGCTCCTCAGGGAGAGGTTTTTTCTAAAAAATTCCCTCATTCTCTTCGAAGTAATACTTCTCATCCCAGAGGGAGACGGAATTTTCAATATCTATTTAAATATGAATAGGACAATCATTTTTTGAGTTATGAAAGAAGTATATTTTAATAAAAATATTTAAGCAGATTAATACTTTGTATTTACGATAAAAGCATAATTTTTTTTATTGTAGAATTCCTGATATTAATAAAGCTAAACTGAGTCAATTAGGTTACAAATTAATAATATTGATTACAATTCATATAGAATTTCACCTACTTTGTCACATGATTAGTTGATAATTTATTCATACAATTTTAAAAATGTAAAAGAATGCCTATAATTATGAAAAGTTATGTAATTCCAGTTTGCGCTTTATTGGTCGGGGTACTGGGATACTATGTGTATAAGCAAAGTGAAAACAGGCGCCAGCAGGAAATAAGCCGCATCATTACCGATGCCAAGATTTCTTTGCAGGCAATTGAGGGTAACCATATTCGTCATTAAGACGATATCTGCTTGAGTAAGCTATTAACTGCATAAAATCAATGAACTTTTCAAATGACTGAACAGTTGAAAATTGAATAGAGAATTAAAGTTAAATTTTAGAAACAATAAAAAATCAATGTGTTATAATTCTGAAAACAAAATATTGGATCAGATTTGAGTTATTGTAACCAATTGATTCAATTCATTTATTAATGAGCTGCATAAGGTTATGCAGCTTTTTTGTTTAGTTTTTTTGTGCTTAGTGCATAGTTACTGTTTTGCTGTGCTTTAAGATTACTTGACCCGTCGAATAGCGATGCTGGCATATTCGTTGCTAACTCATCCGCAAAATCCTTTACCTAATAAGTAGAAGGATTTTATGGAATGCTCAGGCATAAAGTTTACTCAATAGGGGCTAGGTCATGACGACTCCTAATCCATCTTCCGAAAACATGCTGGAACGTCTGTTCAAACTGAGTGAAAACAAAACCAGTTTCCGTACAGAAGTTCTTGCAGGTGTAACGACATTCTTAACCATGTGTTACATCATTATTGTCAATCCAATGATTTTATCCGAAACAGGGATGGATCATGGGGCTGTCTTCGTTGCAACCTGTCTTGCAGCCGCAATTGGCTGTCTGGTGATGGGTCTTGTAGCAAACTATCCAATTGCGCTTGCACCTGGCATGGGCTTGAACGCTTTCTTTACCTATTCTGTATGTCTGGGAATGGGTGTGCCATGGCAAACTGCATTGGGCGCCGTTTTTGTGTCAGGTCTGGTATTTATTGCCATTAGTATGTTCAAAATACGTGAGGCAATCGTCAATGCTATTCCAATGTCCTTAAAACTGGCGATTGGTGGTGGTATTGGTTTGTTCCTTGCGCTTATCGCGCTGAAAAACGCAGGAATTATTGTCGATAACCCAGCAACTTTAGTTGGTCTAGGCGACCTTAAACAGCCATCGGTATTGCTTGCATTGCTTGGTTTCTTAATGGTTGTGGTGATGCATCATTTTAAAGTTCGTGGTGCAATTATCATCAGTATTTTAGTACTGACGGGCATTTCGGCTGCCATGGGCCTGAGCGAATTTAAAGGTGTGGTCGGTGCTGTACCTTCAATTACGCCAACCTTTATGCAAATGGACTTTGAGGGTTTGTTTACTGCAAGCTTGATCGGTGTCATCTTCGTATTCTTCTTGGTCGATTTATTCGACTCAACAGGTACTCTTGTTGGTGTTTCTCACCGCGCAGGTTTATTAAAAGATGGTAAATTACCTCGCTTGAAAAAAGCACTATTTGCTGACTCATCTGCAATTGTGGCAGGTGCAGCATTAGGTACGTCTTCAACTACACCATATATTGAGTCTTCAGCAGGTGTAGCTGCAGGTGGTCGTACGGGCTTAACCGCAGTGATTGTCGGTTTCCTGTTTATTGCCTGCTTATTCTTAGCACCTCTTGCTCAATCTGTACCAAGCTTTGCAACAGCACCAGCCCTCTTGTTTGTGGGTGTGTTGATGATTCAAGGTATCGTGCATATTGATTGGGACGATATTACAGAAGCTGTTCCAGCATTCTTGACTATCGTATTCATGCCATTCACATATTCAATTGCTGATGGTATCGCGATGGGTTTTATTAGCTATGCTTTGATTAAATTATTCACAGGTAAGGCTTCAACTGTACCGTATATGGTGTGGATTGTAGCTGTGCTTTGGGCATTAAAATTTGCACTATTTGGTGGCTGATTTTTGTCAAATTCAGAAAGGGTGTAAACTCAGTTTGCACCCTTTTTTATTTTTCTCAGGTTTAATCAGGAGTAGTGATGAACCGTCTTGAATTAATACAGGCGATGCCAAAAGCAGAGCTGCACGTGCATATTGAAGGTACTTTTGAACCTGAGTTAATGTTTGCAATTGCACAACGTAATGAGATTGCCATTCCTTACCAGTCGGTTGAGGAAGTTAGGCAGGCCTATAATTTCCATAATCTGCAATCCTTTTTAGATATTTATTATGCCGGTGCCAATGTTCTGATTTATGAACAGGATTTTTACGATCTGGCCTGGGCATATTTTGAAAAATGTGCCGAAGACAATGTTGTACATACCGAAATGTTCTTCGATCCACAAACCCATACCGATCGTGGAATTGCTTTCGAAACGGTACTGAATGGTCTGCAACGTGCATGTGATGATGCCGCAGAAAAACTTGGTATTACTTCACATCTGATCATGTGTTTTTTGCGTCATCTCAGTGAAGCAGCAGCATTTGAAACTCTAGAACAGGCTTTGCCATATAAAGATCAAATTATTGGGGTAGGGCTGGATTCAAGTGAAATTGGACATCCGCCTTCTAAATTTGAACGTGTCTTTGCTAAAGCGCGTGAAGCAGGTTTCCTGATCGTGGCACATGCGGGTGAAGAAGGTCCGGCAGAATATGTCTGGGAAGCTTTAGATCTGTTGAAAGTGAACCGTATTGATCACGGTGTGCGTTCTGAGGAAGACCCGGCATTGATGCAGCGTTTGATTGCAGAAAAAATGCCGCTGACAGTATGCCCACTTTCAAACTTAAAGCTTTGTGTGGTAGATGATATGCAGCAACATAATATTCGTCGCCTGTTACAGCAGGGCGTGCATGTCACTGTGAATTCGGATGATCCATCTTATTTTGGTGGTTATATGAATGACAATTTCATTGCCATTGCTGAAGCTCTGGATCTAAGCAATGATGAGTTAAAACAGCTGGCAATCAATTCCTTTGAAGCCTCATTTATCAGTGAAGCAGACAAGGCTAACTGGATTAGTAAGATCAAAGCATTGGTTTAAGTAAACTGTACATAAGAGGTGGAGTTCGCTCCGCCTTTTTCTGTTGAATGAGTAAATTCATGAAAAAATATATTATCGCGATATCTGTGGCTGTTTTAGCTTTCTGGACACATAGTCATGCCGATATAAGCCTGACTCAAAAAGCTTTAAAGCCAGTGATTGCCTATCAATGTGGGCAAGAGCTCAAAGATTCCACAGTCTGGAAAGTTTCGACCTATCTGATGCAGGACGCTAATAAAGCCAAACTGGAACACAAGGTCTGTGATTGTGTGGGTGAACATGCTTTAAAAGATGTGCCGGCATCAACTTTGCTTAAAGCAACAATAAATGAAGAAGCGAAAAACCAGTTGGCACGTCAAGCCGTAGCGAATAGTTTGAAAGGCTGTGTACAGGAATTAGTGAAATAGGTCAGGATTTTCAATGGGCGTCGTTTAATTGCGCAACTGACTCCATGGGCTGAAATAGTGATTTATTCACGCTTTAATTTTCGGCAAAATAGTGCATCTTTAATTCACAACATAGGATTTACAGTGAAAAAATTAGCAGCTGTACTTGCACCCATGGCTTTTGTTTTAACTGCTTGTGTTACCACTAATGGTACAACAGGTTCAACTGCTGCAACTACAGCGAACGGCTTGGCAATGGCCGCAGTAAAAGTGGGTGTGCAGGCTAAATGCGTCACTGAAATCAATAATAATACTTACTGGAAAACAGCATCTAAGTTGATGACTGAAACTCAGCAGACTGAATTACAAAACGAAGTATGTTCATGTGTAGCTGAGAAAGCGACTACCAGCGTAACAGCAGCTGACCTGGTTGTTGCTGCAATGGACAAAACTTCTCAAGCAACCTTGGTAACTAAAGTGGTAAGTAGCACATTGAATGCCTGTGTTGTAGAAACTTTGAAAAACTAAGCAAGATTTGCTTAAATGAGCGGCCACTTTGGCCGCTTTTATATTTGGGCTGAATAATTGAAGGAAATATGATGCGAATTGCAGGTGTAGATGAGGCAGGGCGTGGTCCATTGGTGGGTTCAGTGGTGGCGGCTGCAGTTATTCTTGATCCGAATAATCCGATTGAAGGTCTGAATGACTCGAAAAAACTCACTGAAAAGAAACGTGAGAAGTTATTTATTGAAATTCAGGAAAAAGCATTGGCTTGGGCAATTGCCGAAGCATCTGCAGCAGAAATTGATGAACATAATATTTTGCAGGCTTCATTGCTGGCGATGCGTCGTGCGGTAGAAGCACTTGATATTCAACCAGATCATGTACTGGTTGATGGCAACAAGATTCCTCGAGGTTTGGCGATGAGTTGTGATGCTGTCATTGGTGGGGATGCACTGCATGCCGAGATTTCAGCAGCAAGTATTCTGGCTAAGGTAACTCGTGATCATCAGATGGTTGAAATGGATCATAAATTCCCACACTTTGGTTTTGCCAAGCACAAAGGTTATCCAACCAAAGCACATTTTGAAGCAATTGCCTTGCATGGGGTAATTGAAGAGCATCGACGCAGTTTTGGTCCTGTGCGTAAAGCCATTGCAGCTATGCAGGAACAGAGTGAACTGGAGCTATAAGACATTTATAGAATATTTTATAAATACATAGAATGTCTAAGTGAAGTGCGGTAAAAGTGTAGAAAAAAATAAAAGCGGCCTAGAGCCGCTTTATTATTTTTCGCAGAAATTAACGATTAAAGTTATTCTGAGAAGAGGTATCATCTTCAAATGAAGGCTGATAGTCCTGGTCAATATGTTGAAGATGCTCATGCATTGCACGTTCATGCTGAATACGCTGGTAAATTTCTTCACGGTGGACAGAAACTTCCTTTGGCGCATTCACCCCAATACGTACCTGGTTGCCCTTTACGCCAAGCACAGTCACGCTGACTTGGTCTCCAATCATCAAAGTTTCTCCGACACGGCGAGTCAGAATCAGCATGTTTATCTCCTTGCAAAACGCTAAACGTGCATTCAATTTAGAATGTATGTTGAAATACAACTTGAAATCACAAGAGAAAATCGAACAGATCACCACGCACCATCTTGGTTGGGATTATCATCTATTTAAATTTTCTATAAATCCTCGCCCTTAATATAACAGAGCCACTATAAAAAAAACTATAGTGGCTCTGATTTTTTATGAAGTTTTGCAAAATAATGTCAGACAACGACAATAAATTACAAATCAATCATTAAGCACGTGCGCTTGATTCGCCAGACTCACGGTCCAAGCCAAATGCAGTGTGAAGTGAACGTACCGCAAGTTCCAGGTAGTTTTCTTCAATGATCACTGAAATTTTAATTTCAGAAGTCGAGATCATCAGGATGTTGATGCCTTCATCAGCAAGGGCAGTGAACATTTTGCTCGCTACACCAGCGTGAGAACGCATACCGACACCTACGATCGACACTTTTACGATGTCATCACGAGTTGCAACTTCACGTGCGCCAATCGCTTGAGCGGTTTCTTCAAGGATTTTTTTCGCTTTTGCAAGCTCGCCACGGTTGACTGTGAACGTGAAGTCGGTGGTGCCATCTTCTTCAACGTTTTGGATGATCATATCGACTTCGATATTGGCATCACCAATTGGTTTTAAAATTTTAGAGGCAATACCTGGTTCGTCTGGAACACCCAGAATAGTCAGTTTAGCTTCGTCACGGTTAAACGCGATACCAGAGATAATTGGCTGTTCCATGTTGTCTTCCAATTCAGTAGTGATAAGGGTTCCGACGTTGTTTTTGAAGTCTTCATCAAATGCGCCATCGTTGTCGTTGTCGAAGCTTGAAAGTACACGTAATGGCACTTGGTATTTACCTGCAAACTCAACTGAACGAATCTGAAGGACTTTAGAACCAAGGGATGCCATTTCCAGCATTTCTTCAAACGAAATACGGTCAACTTTTTTCGCTTTTGGTGCAACACGCGGATCAGTTGTATAAACACCATCTACATCTGTGTAAATTTGGCATTCATCAGCTTTTAATGCAGCGGCAAGTGCAACACCAGAAGTATCTGAACCACCACGACCTAGAGTCGTTGTGTTGCCATTGGCATCAAAGCCTTGGAAACCTGCCACCACAATGACACGGCCAGCATCTAGGTTTTCAGTCAAAACATCGGTATCAATCGATTCAATACGAGCCTTGGTGAAAGCGCTGTCGGTTTTAATCCCAACTTGGCGACCAGTCAAAGATTTAGCTTCAACACCGATCGAGTTCAATGCCATTGCTAACATCGAAATCGTTACCTGTTCACCGGTAGAAACCATTTGGTCAAGTTCACGCGGGTCAGGGGTTTCGGTAATGGCTTTCGCTAAAGCAAGTAAGCGGTTGGTTTCACCACTCATCGCTGATACAACAACCACCACCTTGTGGCCGTGGTCATGCCAGCGCTTCACACGACGAGCAACATTTAAAATGCGCTCGGGAGTACCCATTGAGGTACCGCCATATTTTTGAACGATTAATGCCATAGTTGTTCCATTCAAACCATGACCCTGATGTTCCAATCAGGGTCAGTTACACAAAATGAAGTTTTTATTTTGCTTCAAGCCAAGCTGCTAGATCAGCCATCACTGTTGCAAACTTCTCGTTAAGTGGCGCGCCACCTTGTGCCAAGTCAGGTTTACCACCACCTTTACCACCAAGCTCAGTTACCAAGTGTTTGATGATGTCACCCGCTTTAATAGAAGCAGTAAAGTCTTTCGCCACAGATGCGATCAAGCTAACCTTGTCACCCTCTACACCTGCAAGAACAATCACTGCATTTTCTAATTTAGATTTCACACCATCGTGCAAGTTGCGAAGTGCTTTTGCATCCATGCCTTGAACGGTCGTGATCAGTGTTTGACGACCAGCAAGCTCTTGAACCTGACTTAAAAGTTCACCGGCTTGTAGGCTTGCCAATTTTTGATTCAGCTGTTCAATCTGTTTTTGCAATTGATGCGCAGTGTCCACCACAGCTTCAACTTTTTCGACTGTTTGATGGTTCTGTGCTTTTAACAAACCATTGATATATTGAACATCACGATCGACTTTCTGTATGGCTTCAACCGCTTTAGTACCGGTTACGGCTTCAATACGACGTACACCTGCTGCGACACCACCTTCAGAAGTGATTTTGAACAGACCGATGTCACCTGTACGTTTTACGTGAATACCACCACATAGTTCGATTGAGAAGTTTTTCTCTTCAATCACTGAACCCATAGACAGTACGCGAACTTCTTCACCGTATTTCTCACCGAACAGCATCATCGCACCTTTGGCTTTTGCAGATTCGATGTCGAGCAGTTCAGTCGTAACAGGCGTATTGGCAATCACTTCAGCATTCACAAGACGTTCAATTTCTTGCAACTGTTCGAAAGTCACAGGCTGATCATTGGCAAAGTCGAAACGTAATACTTCAGACGCAACCAATGAGCCTTTTTGCTGTACGTGTGAACCTAAAATTTGACGAAGCGCAGCATGTAGAAGATGCGTTGCAGAGTGGTTACGTGCAGTTGCAGCACGGATGTCTGCTTTTACAGTCGCTTCTACATTTTGAGTAACTTTCAGGTTACCCATGGTCACGATACCTTGGTGAACGAACGCACCGCCAGATTTCTTGGTATCTTGAACTTCGAAAATACCGGTATCGTTTTTAAAGATACCTGTATCGCCGATCTGACCACCGCTTTCTGCATAGAAAGGTGTTTGATTCAGTACGATTAATGCTTCATCGCCTTCAACCACTTCATCGACTTGCTCGCCATCTTTATAGATTGCGATGATTTGACCTTCACCCGCAGTTGCATCGTAGCCGTCAAATTGAGTTTCACCTTCAACTTTCACAACAGAGTTGTAGTCGATCGCGAATTTACCGGCATCACGTGCACGTTGACGCTGAGCAGCCATTTCAGTTTCAAAACCAGCTTCATCAATCGTTAAATCACGTTCACGTGCGATGTCCGCTGTAAGGTCAGTTGGGAAGCCATACGTATCGTAAAGTTTGAATACAACTTCACCTGGAATCACGGAACCTTTCAGTTGAGCTAATTCACCTTCAAGCAATTTCAAACCTTGCTCAAGTGTTTTTGCAAATTGCTCTTCTTCTTTCAGAAGTTGCGCTTCGATACGAACTTGTTGTGCTTCAAGTTCAGGGTAGGCAGCACCCATCACTTCAATCAAAGGCCTCAACATTTTGTGGAAGAATGAACCTGTCGCACCCAATTTGTTACCGTGACGAACTGCACGGCGGATGATACGACGTAGGACATAACCACGACCTTCGTTTGATGGATTTACGCCATCAGCGATGAGGAATGAACATGAACGTGCATGGTCAGCAACCACTTTAAGTGATGCAGGGTATTCAACTGGCTTGCCTTCAGCTTGTGCTTTCGCTTCAAGTTCAGCTGTATCTAAACCAATGATTTCCGCAGCTGCTTTTAACAAATGTTGGAATAGGTCGATTTCGTAGTTTGAGTTGACGTGTTGTAGAACTGCCGAAATACGCTCTAAGCCCATACCTGTATCAACAGAAGGCGCAGGAAGAGGGTGGAGTACGCCATCTGCAGTACGGTTGAACTGCATGAAAACGTTGTTCCAAATTTCAATGAAACGGTCGCCATCTTCTTCAGGAGTGCCCGGTAGGCCGCCCCAAATGTGATCGCCATGGTCATAGAAAATTTCAGAACATGGACCACAAGGACCTGTATCGCCCATTGCCCAGAAGTTATCTGATGCGTATTGACCGCCTTTGTTATCACCAATACGGATAATGCGAGATGCATCCAGACCGATTTCTTTGTTCCAGATGTCAAAAGCTTCGTCATCGGTGTGGTAAACCGTGGCATAAAGTTTGTCTTTAGGAAGACCTAACCATTGCTCAGAAGTTAAGAAATCCCAAGCAAATTTAATCGCATCACGTTTAAAGTAGTCACCAAACGAGAAGTTACCCAACATTTCAAAGAATGTGTGGTGACGCGCTGTGTAGCCAACGTTATCTAAGTCGTTGTGCTTACCGCCTGCGCGTACGCATTTTTGTGAAGATGTTGCACGGACATAATCGCGTTTTTCTAGACCTAAGAAGCAGTCTTTAAACTGGTTCATACCAGCATTGGTAAACAATAATGTTGGGTCATTGGCAGGAACCAGAGAACTCGACGCGACACGTGTATGCCCTTGCGATTCAAAGTAGCTTAAAAAAGCTTCGCGAATTTCAGCTGATGTCATAAAACGAGTACTCACAACCAAGTCACTCCATAATTTCTGATTGGGCAAAAGCAGCGCAGTCTGACAAGAAGGTTGGTTCTTTGCTGCAATGCGGGGCTTAAATTTTTAAAAACGCCAAATTATAACGGAAAATGCCTGTTCGACCAATGATTTTCATATTTATAGATCATAAAACTCTAAGGAATGAATATTGGTAAATTCTGGAAAATGATCTGCAAAATCAAAAGCTATTGTCAGAACAGCAATTTATTTAAAATCTGTCAGGATTAAAGAGAATATTCACGATTATAAAACATAAATTATTCGGTGAAATATTGGACATGCTGTGTAAATTTTAAAGGATTTGGCTGAATAGTTATCAGTCAGCTGTATAATTCCATTAATATAGGGCACTCAAAGTTTTATGCTGCTTAAGGGAATGTCGATGCAACGTATCGCAATTAATGGTTTTGGGCGAATCGGACGCAATGTGTTACGTGCATGGTTTGAAAATCCGAAAGATTTTAATTTTGACATCGTTGCTATTAATGACATTGCCGATGTGGAAACTTTACTGCATCTGTTCAAATACGACACCACTCATGGTCGCTTTCCAGGGCAGGTCGATCTCAGCTATGAACAAGAACGTGTTTATCTGCATGCGTCTTATCAGGATGCCAGTTTAAAAGTCGAAGTCCTGCGTCAAGCCAGCCCTGCTCAGATGCCATGGCAAGAACAGAATGTTGATGTGGTACTGGAATGTACCGGTCTGTTCCGTTCCCGTGAAGCAGCGACACAGCATATTACTGCCGGTGCCAAACGTGTGATTATTGGTGCAGCGCCGTTTGACAGTGTAGATGCTGCGATTGTTTATGGGGTGAACCATCGTGATGTGAAAAACAGTGACCAGATCATTTCTAGCGTATCTTGTACCACGCAGGCATTAGTGCCGCTGGTTAAAATCATAGATGATGCTTTCGGTATTGATACCGCGCTAATGACTGAAATTCATGCGGTCACTGCGGATCAATCAGTCCTAGACCATGCGCATCGTGACTTACGTCGTGCCCGAGCTTCAGGGCAAAATATTATTCCGACGACGTCATCTGCTTTAGGCGCACTCAAGCAGGTCATGCCGAAAATGGAAAACCGGATTGATGGTTATTCGATTCGTGTACCGACCATTAATGTGGCAGCGATTGATTTAACTTTTGTAACTCAAGCCAATATTACCGATCATCAGCTGAATGACGTCCTAATCAAAGCAGCGGCTCAGGACTATACTGAAATCATGTCGATCACGGATGAACCTTTAGTCTCTTCCGATTTTAATCATTCACCATATTCATTGATTGTGGATATGACCCAGACCATAGTCGTAGGCAAGCAGGCCAAAGTATTTGCCTGGTATGACAATGAATGGGGTTATGCCAACCGGTTACTAGATTTATGTCATTCCTTTAATGCATAAAGCGCTCTAATCTATGGCTTAAGTAAATTTTATTCTCAAGTATATTGATGTATAAAGAAAATTAATCTAATTTGCCAGTCGATATCTGGTGCTGGCATTCCGATAAAATCGTTACAATATCGCCTGTTTTTTTGATTATGATAAAACTCAGGCGACCAACTAGAAGAGCAAAAGCAATGTTATTAATGTGGGGCTTTATTACACTCCTGACACTGGCGGTGATTTTCCTGATCTGGCTGCAGTTCAATCAGGTTGAAACTGGTCCTGAATTGGAGGGTGTTGCGGTCGAGCAAAAGGTCGCGAATCTGGAAGATAATCTAAAAAAGACCTTAGAGATTATGCAGGATCTGGCTAAAAAGATGCATGTACAGCAAGAAGTACTGGACCAGACCACGACCAAACTAAAACAGGTCGAATTACAGAATGCCGAGCTAGTGCATCTGCTGGCAAAAGTGGTTGAACCAAAACAATAATCTTCGAAAATGGTTTTCTGATTAAGCAGTCTAAAAGAGCGGGCTGCGTGAAACTCCTGCCGAAATTACCCTCATCATAATGGTAGGCAGCATGCCGAAACCTGATGTATTACATATAGATGTAGGCTAAATTTAATCTAATAACGAAATGAATTTTTCTGAAGTATTTGCTGGTTATTTTGGAAAGTATAGAGTTCAAGATAAAACCTTAAAGTTTTTTTAAGGAATAAAATTTTTAAAATCATGTTGATACTTTAGCTTTTGATATCTTTTTAATTGACTTGGCCCAAGTCTTCACCGCCGGATTTTCATTATCAATGTTAGTCATTTGATCAGTCAGAGAAAATTATAAAAATTGCGATGCACAGCCTAAATGATCGTGCTAGACTAGGAGAAATCGGGTGTGCTCCCGATTTTTTTATGCGGATTTGTTCCGCGCTGACAAGAATTTAGGTTTACAACATGCCCATTTCAGAGACATGGTTATTACCTGATGGTGTAGCTGATGTATTACCAGAACAAGCGCAAGTCATTGAGCATTTGCGTCGTAAATCACTGGATTTCCTCGCATCTCGAGGTTATCAGCTGGTGTACACGCCATTCATTGAATACATTGAATCTCTATCTTCTCTCTCAGAATCGAATCAGGATTTAGACTTAGCCACTTTTAAAGTGATCGACCAGCTTTCTGGCCGTTTGCTTGGTGTGCGTGCCGATATGACACCACAAGTGGCTCGTATCGATGCGCATGTACATCCAGTGGAAGGTGTAGCACGTTATTGCTATGCAGGTACTGTACTTCATACCAAGCCACAGGGTTTTAACACCACGCGTGCACCGCTGCAGCTGGGTGCAGAATTATTCGGTTCAGACAGTATTGATGCCGATGTAGAAATGATTGACCTGATGGTGAGTCTGATTCAGGAATCTGGTCTGGCAGATGGTATTCACCTTGACTTGGGTCATGTCGGTCTGTTCCGTAGTCTTGTAGCTCAAGCGGGCTTAAGTAAGGCAGCTGAACGTCAATTGTCTGACCTGTATCAGCGTAAAGCATTGCCAGAACTGCAAGAGTTTACTGCGACACTAAATCAGGGTCATGATTTCTACGTATTGGGTCGCTATGCAAGTGACTTGAATGCATTACAAACACAATTGAGTGCTGAAGTGCTGGCGAATCCAGACTTTAAACAGGCACTGGATGCATTGATCACTACTCAACAGGAAATTCAGGCACGCTGGCCGAATCTGGAAATTGGTGTCGATGTGGTTGAATTGCGTTCTTACCATTACCACACTGGCCTGATGTATGCCGTGTATGCACCAAACCGTGCTGCACCACTGGCACAAGGTGGCCGTTATGACGGTATTGGTCAACACTTTGGTCGTGCCCGTCCTGCAACCGGTTTCTCTTGTGACTTGTATAGTTTAAGTGCAGGCAAATTTGAAACTGCACAGATTATTGTTGCGCCTAAAGGTAATGATGCTGCTTTGCTTGATGCGATTCAGGGAACACGTGCACAAGGCTTAAGTGTAATTCAGTTATTAGGTAATGATGGTTTAAACTCGGTGCCGTATGCAACTCACCAGCTGGTGAATGATGACGGTGAGTGGACAGTCAAAACAATTTAATGGTCAGGCTCAGTATTCATGTCGCTGGGCCAGGCTTTTCAACTTTAACAGCATGATGTAATGAGGCTATTATGGGCAAGAATGTTGTGGTACTTGGTACCCAATGGGGCGACGAAGGTAAAGGTAAAATCGTCGACCTGCTCACAGATCAAGCGGCAGCAGTTGTACGTTATCAAGGCGGTCACAACGCAGGCCATACTCTTGTAGTTGGTGGTAAAAAGACAGTTCTTCACCTCATTCCATCAGGTATTTTACGTGAAAACGTACTGTGCTTAATTGGTAACGGTGTGGTTCTTTCACCTGAAGCGCTCATCAAAGAGATGGATATTCTTGAAAAAGAAGGCGTGCCTGTTAAAGAGCGTCTGCGTATTTCTCCAAACTGTCCTTTGATTCTTCCAAACCACATTGCGCTTGATCAAGCACGTGAAATCAAACGTGGTAATGCGAAAATTGGTACGACTGGTCGCGGTATTGGCCCAGCTTATGAAGATAAAGTGGCTCGTCGTGCAATCCGTGTTGCTGATCTGGTACGTGGTGGTGAACATCTTAAAGCGCAGTTAACTGAGCTTCTTGAATACCATAACTTCCAGTTAACTCAATTCTACGGCGTAGAAGCAGTTAAGCTTGAAGAAGTACTTGCACTTTGCGACCAATGGCGTGAAGTGGTTGCGCCGCTTATTATAGACGTAACAGGTGAGTTGCATAAATACCGTAAAAACGGTGATAACATCATGTTTGAAGGTGCGCAAGGTTCACTTCTTGACGTTGACCACGGGACATATCCGTACGTGACTTCTTCAAATACGACTGCGGGCGGTGTAAGCTCAGGTTCAGGTCTTGGTCCATTACACCTTGATTATGTATTGGGTATTACCAAAGCATACACAACACGTGTAGGTGCTGGTCCATTCCCAACTGAACTTGTGTACGATGCTGCAAATGATGTTGGCGATGCAATCGGTAAACACTTAGGTACTGTAGGTTCAGAATTTGGTGCGTCTACTGGCCGTCAACGTCGTTGTGGCTGGTTCGATGCTGAAATCCTGCGCCGTTCAGTAGAAGTAAACTCACTTTCAGGTATTTGTCTGACTAAACTTGACGTTCTTGACGGTTTAGAAGAAGTAAAAATCTGTGTAGGTTATGAAGCTGCTGATTCTGGCTGTGTAGGTTCTTCTGATGCACTTGCATTCGAAACTTTAAAACCGATCTACGAAACGATGCCAGGCTGGTCTGAGTCTACTTTCGGTGCCAAATCACTAGATCAATTGCCACAAGCTGCAATTAACTATGTGAAACGTCTTGAGCAATTGATTGAATGTCCAATCGACATCATTTCAACTGGTCCAGACCGTGAAGAAACAATTGTCCTTCGTCATCCGTTTGATGCTTAATTCTTTAAGCTGAAAAATGAGAAAAACCCTGTGAATTTCACAGGGTTTTTTTATAACGTATCGAGTAAGGAATACTGGCGCACGACTAAAGTTGCATCACAGAGTGATGTGTAATGCTGCTGTGCTTGTTAGAATAAATATTAAAGAAAATATAAGAGCTTGCAGGATGCAAAAAAATATCTCGGCAACCATGTTCTATTCGTTGCTATTTGCCATGGGCGGGGCTCCCACCATTGCCATGCTGATTATTCGTGCTCAAACCAATAATCCTGAAATTATCTATAATGCGCTGGTAGGCTTAAGTGTCATTATTGCCTGCATATTGGTGCCAGTGATCCTGATCCAGAACGCGATCCTGTTTGCCAAGCGCAAAAGTGAAAGTCTGGAGTTGAAGATCCAACCTTTGAGCCAGTTTTATCTGGTTTTAAATGTACTTTGTCTAATTTATTGGCTTGGCATACAATTCATCACCTGAAATATTACATAAATGCTAAAAAGATGAAGTAATTACACGTTTCAGGTATGGCGATGTTTCAATTATAATTTTTATCAAGTATTGTGCCTTGAAACTGGGGTGGAGAATCTATAATGAAAAATAAATTTTTGTTCAGCATGTGTGCGGCTACAGTCGTCACTTTATCAGGTTGTACCACTGTCGCTGATATAGCAGGCGCGGATACATCAACCTTAAACGCTGTAGCGACACAAGGCTTTAACAAGACCGTTCAGGAAGCACGTGCTGCCAATACACTGGATACGTCTTCTGCTACTTATAAGCGCATCAACACTGTATTTAACAAATTGCGTCCTTATGCAGACCAGCTGAACCAGACAGGCACCCGATTTGACTGGCAGCTGGCTGTACTGAAGAGCGATCAGGTCAATGCTTATGTTGCCCCAGGTGGTAAGGTGGTGTTCTATACGGGTATCGTCAATAAATTGAACTTAACCGATGCTGAAATTGCAGCAATTATGGGTCATGAAATGGTGCATGCGCTAGAAGAGCATTCTAAACAGAAGATTGGTGCTCAGGCATTGACTGACTTGGCTTTAGGTATTGGCCTGAGTGCAGCAGGTGTGGGTCAGGGTGGTGCAGCAGCTGCACAGCTGGGTAGCCAGATTGGTATTGGTCTACCATACTCACGTAACTTGGAAAGCCGTGCTGACCAAGGTGGCTTAATGTTGATGGCTCGTGCAGGTTATAACCCGAATGCTGCAATTACTCTTTGGGAAAAAATGAGTAAGCAAACCAGTAGTGGTGTCGCGTTCTTATCGACTCACCCATCAAGCAGTCAGCGTATTGCCGCAATGCGTCAAAATCTGCCAGCCGCAATGCAGATTTATAACCAACGTAAATAATCATTGCTTGAATTATAAAAAAGCAGGGCAGAGGCTCTGCTTTTTTATGCCTGAATAAAATATATAGGCAACAAAAAAAGGCAAAGTTTTCACTTTGCCTTTTGCACTTCAGATCAATCGATCTTAGTGGTGGTGACCGCCTGCACCATGTACGTGACCATGGTCAAGTTCTTCTTGAGAAGCTTCACGGATTTCCACGATTTCAACGTCGAAAGTCAGGTCTTGGCCAGCAAGTGGGAAGTTCGCATCAACAACAACGTTTTCGCCTTCAACTGCTTTAACAGTTACGATTTGAACGCCGTCATCAGTTTGCGCCTGGAATTGCATACCAGGTTGGATGTTGTCCACACCCTGGAACATTTTCGCAGGAACTTCTTGTACTAGTTCTGGGTTGTATTCGCCATAGCCTTCAGCTGCTGGAACAGTTACAGTGAATTTGTCGCCTACAGTTTTACCAAGTAGTGCATTTTCAAGGCCAGGAATGATGTTGCCTGCACCATGCAAATATGCAAGTGGTTCACCTTGAGATTTATCGAGAGTTTCACCCTCTGCGTTAGTCAATGTGTAGTGGAAAGAAACCACGAGGTCATTTGCAACTGCAGTCATGATATTGATCCAATCAAATTTTTTAAGAGATACATCATAAAGTGAAATTGAGTTTTTGTAGACTAAAATTAGCAAAAAAAATGCAATTTCCCTATATAAATGCTGATTTTTTCATTGATGGGGGCGCATCTGTAAATTTCAATGCAATTTTATCTTCGGCGAGATTTTTCTTGTAACGAAGTCTTTTACCGTCATTACCCCAGCCTGAGTATAGCCCAAGATCGTGGCCTGATGCAGCCGATATAATGAAACATACATCGACTTGGCGACAAAGCCCTGTACATTGACCTGACCGAGTAATTCACCTACGGCTTTATTTTCACTTAAGGACACCAGAGAACCTTTATCCGAGAAGACAAACATCGGTAACTGTGTCTGACCATTCGCACGTAATCGTAAAGAATTGACAAGGAAACTGGCCTGCTGGCTTGCAACCTGTGCACGTGGTCCCAAGACGGGTTCATCAGCTCTAGGCTTGCAATGTGCACAATCCCCAAAGGCAAAAATATTCGGATCTGCGGTCGTCTGCAATGTCGCATAAACTTTAAGGCGATGAATATTGTCTCTTTCCAGTCCCTCAAGTTGCGTGAGTACCTCAGGCGCCTTGATCCCGGCTGCCCAGACTTTTACTTCTGCTTCCAGACTTGAACCATCTGCAAAATAAATATGCTCTTCATCGACTTTAGCCACACGATGTTGAGTCAGTACTTCAATACCTAGCTGTTTCAGCTGCTTCATCGTGTGCTCAGCAACTTTGGAAGACAGGGCAGGAAGAATACGATCTGCAGCTTCAATCAGGGTAATTTTGACCTTATTCGGATCGATCTTGTTTAGACCATATTTATGAAAATTATTCTTGGCAGAAACCAGTTCTGCTGCCAGTTCAACGCCTGTAGCACCTGCACCGATAATAGCAATTTTCAGTTCACGGCTATCTGCTTTATTCTGGGCATTTAAGTAAAGATGCAGCAGGTCTTGCTGGAAAATATCCGCCTGTTCGCGGCTGTCGAGGAAATGACAGAACTGTTTGACACCTTCAGTATTAAAGTCATTTGAAGTGGAGCCTAAAGCAAGCACCAAGGTGTCATAGTCAATGTTTCTATTCTTGGTAGGTTGGACTTTTTTAGAAAAGTATTCGGTTTCAACCAGAATCTGTTTGGTTTCACGGTCAATATTTTTAAACGTGCCCAGAACAAATTCATAATGATTTGCTGCGGCATGGGCAAAATAATTGGTTTCTTCTTCATGTGGATTGAGTGTTCCCGCTGCAATTTCGTGAAGAAGAGGTTTCCAGATATGGGTCAGCTTCTGGTCGATCAGGGTAATCTGGGCCTTACCATTTCTGCCTAAGCTTTGTCCTAACTGGGTAGCCAGTTCCAGACCACCTGCACCACCACCTACAATCACAATTTTATGGGCTGTCATACCTTGTTAACCTATTTATTTTTTTAATGAAATAGAAAGAAAACATACTATGACAGGCTTAAAATAAGGTCTTGATAAGAATTGTTATACAGCTTACAAATTGTAGCAATTCAAGGATATAAATTAATAATGTCTTTTATAGAGGTTGCTATTGGTAAAATTAAAAATAAATGCAGGCAATAAAAAAAGGACGGCTAATTAATATAATTGCCATCCTTTGTCTGTCTCAGATTTTATTTGCCAATCGGATACAATATAACGTCTGCATTCGTACTGGAGAATAGGCCAAATAACCATTGCAGGAACTTTTCAAAGAAATTCGCTTCTTCAATATCGACCTGATCTTCAATCAGGATGGTACGAATCAACTGATTATTCTGATAGACGTTTACCGTTGCCAATTGCATGACTTTTGCCAGTGGCGCGGTCAATTGGGTCTCATTCACTTCAATGTTTAAGTGGGTCTGAGTTTCACGTAATGGCTCAATGCTTTGTAGAGTACCATTCCCTGTATCTAACATCACGCGTTGAGTACTTTGATCAAACTGGTTCAGGTCAATGCTATAGCTCTGATCATAGAGTGAAGTAGTAATTAATTCAGGTTTTTTGGTCGCTACCTTAAACATTTTCAGGGTGGATTGAACCACAGGCAGTTCAGCCAGCACTTGCTTGTCCTTGAGTGCTACCTCATTGCGGGTATAGGTATAGGCCAGGTTCATTAGCTTATGAGCGACTTCCGCACGTTTTACCGCACTTTTGCTCCCCATCACCACGACGATTAAACGACGGTTAGATAAACTCATGTCCATGCTTGGACGGATCGCAGTTGCAGCCAGGTTATAACCTGCAGCACGGGTAAAACCAGTTTTCAAGCCGTCTACTGTTGGGTCTATTTTTAGCAATAGATTGGTGGCACGGTGAAAATGCTGGTTATAACTGAAGCTGTGTTGCTTGGAATAGAGCAGATAGTTTGGCGTTTCATTGACCAAAGCCTGAGACAGTTTGGCCAGGTCGGCTGCTGTAGAATAGTGCTCAGGCATGGTGATACCAGCTGGATTCTGGAAGTTGGTCTGCTGCATGCCCAGTGCTTTGGCTTCCTGATTCATACGCTCCACAAATTTGGGTACGCTTCCAGAAATTTTTTCCGCCAACGTCACTGCGGCATCATTGGCAGACATTACAATTAAGCCTGCTAATAACTGATCTACTGAAATCTGATCACCTTCTTTCAGATACATCTGGGATTCATCCCACATCACCATATTCACTACAGACGTTGCAGTTATTACTTCATTTTTATCTAATTTTCCGGCCTGAATTTCCTTGAGCGTGATATAAGCTACCATCATTTTGGTCAGGGAAGCCGGAGCACGTTGCAGGTCTTCATTATGTGAAGCAATAGTCTGACCGGTCTGGCTATCCAGAATAGTCCAGGCTTCTGCCTCAACACTTTCAGGATTAATATTCAGTAGGGCAGCATGCGAGATTGCGGACATAAAAAAGCACAATGTCGCAATCAGTGAGGCGATAAATTTCAAGGGGGTTCCTTATTCGACCAGTCCGTTGGCGAGCAAAAAAATTTTAGGCATGCTAAGCCTTTTTTTTTGTCATGGCTAGTACTCATTGTAGACATTTAAGACACTTCCGCAATGTATTGGAAAAAAATGTTAAGCTTAGACTTAACACATTCTAATTTCTTTTGAATCGCCCATTATGTTGCATTATCAAATCGAATTTGACGATTATCGTCAGCATCTTGTTCACGTGACTGTTCGCTTTTTAGCAGACCCTATACAGGTGTTGTCTTTGCCAACGTGGATTCCGGGCAGTTACCTGATTCGTGAATTTTCCAAGCACATTGAAGGAGTGAAAGCCTTTGATGAAGCAGGACGCCAGCTGAAAATCCAGAAATTTGAAAAGAATAAATGGCGCCTGTTTAATACCGACCATGAACTGATCACGGTTGAATATGATGTCTATGCCTATGATCTGTCCGTACGGGGTGCGTATGTCGATGAAACACGTCTATATGTGAACCCGGCCTGTGCTTGTCTGGGGCTGGAAGGACAAGAAAATAAAGCGATTGAAGTTGAAATCTTCCTGCCAGATGAACTGAAACACTTCCAGTTAGCAACCGGTATGGCATCCAAGAGCCTGGTCAAAGGCCGCTATACGCTTAAAGCAGAAAATTATGCCGAGCTGATCGATTCACCATTTGAACTAGCAGAACAGACCCGTTTTAGCTTTGAAGCCAATGGTATTCCGCATGAGTTCGTGGTTTCTGGCAAACATGAGATGAATGCTGAACGCATGCAGCAGGATCTGGAAAAGATCTGTAGTACCGAAATTTCTATGTTTGGTTCGGCGCCATTTAGTAACTATACCTTTATGACCATGGCAACAGGCAACAGTTATGGCGGTCTGGAACATCCAAACTCAACCAGTCTGATTACACCACGTGACGATCTGCCGAAAGCCAACGAGCCGGAAGAGCCATCGAAGGATTATCAGCGTTTCTTAGGTTTATGTAGCCATGAATATTTCCACTCTTGGTTAGTGAAATTTATTCGCCCTGAAAACTTTGTGAATTACGATTTAAACAAAGAAGGCTACACCTCTTTACTTTGGATCTTTGAAGGATTTACTTCTTATTATGATGACCTGATTCTGCTACGTAGTGGTGTGATTAACCAGGAATCATATATTGCTTTACTGAAAGCACAGATTGACCGTTATTTGCAAAACCCAGGTCGCTTTATTCAAAGTGTGTCTGAATCAAGCTTTGATGCCTGGGTGAAATTCTATCGTCAGGATGAAAACTCGAATAATGCTGGCACCAGCTATTACAACAAAGGTTGTTTAGTAGCACTTTGCTTAGACTTAGGCTTGCGTCTACGTGGTTCAAGCCTGGATGCGTTGATGCGTAAGCTGTATGAAAATGCGCAAAATGGCATTCAAGTTAATGAGCGTACTATCTTCGGGTTATGTGAAGAATTGACTGGTGATAACTGGTTAGAACAGATTAACCATTTGATCAATACCACAGAAGAATTACCACTGGATCAGTTATTCCCTGAGTTCGGTGTAAGCTATACCCTGAAAAATGACAAGTCTCTGCCATTTGGTTTGAAGTTGGTAGATAAGCCTGAAGGTGTATTTATTCAATCGGCTCGTCGTGACAGTGCTGCTGCGAAAGCAGGCCTGTCAGCTAATGATGTGATCATTGCAATTGATGGCTTGAAAGCGACGACAAAGCTTGCTGAGAAATATGCGAAGCAGGAAGGAACCTATACTGTTCATGCATTCCGTCGTGATGAGTTAATGGCCTTTGATATTCAAGCAGCTGGTTCTGCATTGACTGAAGTCGAACTTAAAATTGAAGATCAAGCTAAAGCTGAAAAGTGGTTGAAAGCGTAATTTGCATAGTTTAAATAAACCATGTAAAACCCATACTTAGGTATGGGTTTTTTTATTGAATAGAGATGTACTTACTGCAAGTTTTTAAAATGGATGCATTTGCATGTTTAAATTCGTTCATAAATTCTGATTGATTATCTCTATATTCTAAAAAATCAATTGTAGACCAAGGATAAAAAAACTCTAGATAATTTATATAGTTTTGAAGATCATCCCAAGAATCATTATCAATACGGGATTCTAGTAAGATTTGTAATTGTTGAGATTTTGTCCTCAAAGGTACAGCTAGTTGAATGAGTTCAGCATAAATGAGATTGTAATCTTTTTCTTTCGTATTGACCGTAAACGTATATGTGAGTTTATAAATTTGCGATGTTAGCTGAGTATGTAAATCCCATATTTCTGTTACTAATTTTGAAATCAAGGTTAAGTTATGCTGATGTTTCCAATTAAGCACTAAGATTGCTGCAGTAACAGCAGCAAATACCGTTGCAGCAGAACTTAAAAGAGATGTGATAAAGCTAAGATCTTCATAGTTATTATTAATACTCGAAAGCCAGCCTCCAAACCATAAATATAAAATATTTATAAAAATGAAAGCTGCTGTTAAAAATATAAAAACATGTGTAGAAAGTATAAATCTTAAAAAAGAGTAGAATTCTTTTGATAACATTTTAATATCTAGTAATATAATCTAGAAGGTAAAAATGCATTAAAAATATAATAAAATCAAGAGATTTTGAATATAGCTTTCATTAATTCCCCCGATACGTTGAATATCCATAAGAACTTAACAACAGTGGAATATGGTAATGCTCCAAAGTACCATCAATCACAAACACAACCGGAATTTCTGGGAAAAAGGTGCGTTGATTATTTGCCTTAAACCAATCGCCCGTTTTAAAAGTCACCTTATAAATACCTTTTTGTAGCGCAGTCTCTTTAGGATAGAATTCTTTAATCCGGCCATTATTATCGGTTTTGGCTTCATTGAGTTTGACCCATTTCTCACCTTGCTGGGCTTCTAAAGTTACCGTGATATTGGCAGAAGGCAGGCCAGTTTCCTGATTTAGCACATGCACACTGAGTGGATTGGCAAAGCCAAAAGTTGAAAGGGAAGTCGCAGCTAAAGCAAAAATAATTTTTTTCATGAGACCCATCACAAAATGAATACTTATAATTATTCTAAAAGACTGAAAAATAAAAAATATTAAAGTTATGTAATAAAAAAAGCCCACTTTCGTGAGCTTTCATTGATTCATTTAAATATTATCCACGACCGCGTCCGTGACCACGTGGTGCTTTGGTATTTGGACGTGTCGTACCATTGGTCTTACGACGTGGTTTTTCACCTTCTTCCAGTTGCCAAACACGTGGAGTACCGGTTTTCTTCTTGGTACCGTCTTTATTCACTTTTTTATTGAGTGGTTTGCCACCCGTACCACCTGGTTTTTTCACGTAAGAACGTGAACGGTATGGCGCTTCTGCGGGTACATCTTTGAAGTCAGGGTAAAGCAAAGGTTCAATTTCTTTGGTTTCACCCGGTTGTAGACCCAATTGAACCAGATCAATAGAACCGATTTTGGTACGGATCAAACGTAAAGTCGGGAAACCTACGGCAGCAGTCATACGACGTACCTGACGGTTACGGCCTTCACAAATCGAAATTTCTACCCATGACGTTGGTACAGAAGCACGGTAACGAACCGGAGGATCGCGATCCCATAACCATTCAGGTTGCTGAACCTTGATTGCTTTTGCAGGTAAGGTCATACCATCCTTCAGCTCTACACCTTTACGTAACTGCTCAAGTGCTTCTTCAGTCACGTCGCCTTCAACCTGAACCAGGTAAGTCTTGAATTTTTTATTGGCAGGATTGGTAATGAACTGGTTTAAACCACCATGATCGGTGAGGAATACCAAGCCTTCCGAGTCCATATCGAGACGACCTGCCAGACGCAGTGTAGGATCATCTACGAAATCAGACATCGTCATGTGTGCTTCGTCTTTACGAAACTGGGAGAGGACGTCATAAGGTTTATTTAGAATGACGATTTTCATAGGAAAAGACTTCTATAATTACAAAAATTTGAAAATGAGCAGATTTCTTCGCGTGGGGATAGTCGTGATCTCCCATTGAAATCTAAAAAACGGTGGATTTATATATGGGTATTATGAGGGAAGACGGCCTTAAAGTGTTGCTTATCTCGAAATATTTTTGAAACCGCTGGCAGTTGAACCTGTGAATAGTATCTTGTAAAAGGGTAAAGTGCAGCTATAAGTGTTAATAAAATCAAACCTGAATCTGTTTTAAAATTAAACGGAACAGCTCAGCCTGAAAAATCGCATCCTGTAATGCATTGTGATTGCCTCTGCTTTGTGGCTTTAAAATTTCAATAATATTCTTTGCCCGTGTATCTGACCAACGTCCGCCAAATGCACCCATATAAAGAGATTTAATATCGAGTGAGGAAACACCAAAAGGATTGTGTCCGATAAATTTATGGAAATAATAATTCATAAAAGACCAGTCAAAACCGGCATTTAATCCGACAAAAATTGGTGTTTCAGATTTGGAAAGATGTTGCTCAAGCCAAGTGGCGCAATTCTGCATCGCAGTGGTGGGGTCTATCCCATTTTTTGTTAAATCTTCTAAATTGAAACCGCTAACGGCCAAGGCTTTCGGGTCAGCTTTATGGGAGACCGGCTTTAATTCACAATAAAACTGGATCTCAGGTTGATCGACAAGACACATGCCGATAGATAGCAAATCATATTCCCCAGGAATCGGGCCGGAAGCTTCAATATCGACGGAAATAAACACTTCTTTTTTAGCCATTTTTGTCTGATCACTCTCATCTATCTGTAAAAATTTTAATCTTGCTTGCCAGGTTTTCTGAATATCCATATTAAAATCACTATTGTGGCAGAGAAGGGACTCTTCCAATATCTTAGATAAACAATACAGGGTTAAAATGACCGAGTTAAAGTCATCATAATCTATGATCTTTACAGTCGGAGCTGACACTAAAATCTTGGCTTCATATTTATAAATCTCAATATATAAATTATACGCTGAGTAATCTCATGTTTCAGTCTGCAAAAATCTGTAAAACTTGTAATTACAAAAAACCATGTCCCCTTAAAACAGAATAACTTAGCTAAAATGTAATTACATTGAAGCAATTAGATACGACTCTTGCATTGGTTATTTATTTATAGTGGTTAGAGTAGAAAAACAATCTTTTTGATCGAGATGAGTAGGAGTCAAAAATGGCTAGATCTCAGGCAAAACATAAGCAGGTTCAGCAAAAGGACAAAAAGGATTCCATGCAGGATGAGGATCAACAGCAGCAACAGCAGCAACCTCAAAAATCTAAACCATCACGGGCGAAAAAACGTAAATAGTCCATGATTTTGAATCGTTGATAATCAATGACAAAACCCTCTATAAGAGGGTTTTTGCTGTTTAGAAGAGAAAATAATATTCAAAGGAATCATCAATAAAAATTACAAGAACAGCACGTGTAATCAGATTGAATTGAATAAGATTATTTTAAGAAGAATGAATGAGAAATTGCAGTGCCGAATTTAAGCACCTCCTTGTTACTGATTACTATATTAATACTTCTGAGTGGCTGTCAGCCACCACCTTCTGGTGAGTCAGCGGGCTGGAAAAGTCCTTATCTGTATTGGCAATTAAGAAAAGAAACTTTATCGCAACCTTTAACCATTCCAGTCGAAGGTGTGACGCAAAGACAGCTCAATGATACTTGGGGTGCTTCACGAAGTGCAGGCCGTAAGCATGAAGGAATTGATATCTTTGCTAAACGAGGTACACCTGTGCTGAGTGCGACCAGAGGTATTGTTAGAAATATTGGAACTAATAACTTGGGCGGTAAAGTGATCTGGTTAACAGGACCTGAGCTGAGCCAGCATTATTATGCACATCTGGAGGATTATGCTGAGCATATTCAGGAAGGTGACTGGGTGGAAGCTGGCGAAGTCATTGCCTATGTGGGCAATACCGGTAATGCTAAAACCACGCCACCACATCTGCATTATGGAATTTATTTTAGTGGGCAGGGTGCTACGAATCCTTATCCTTACTTGAAAGCTGAGGAATTAGAATAAACGCCATAATGTAAGATAAATATAAAAAAATTTATTCTGAAATTGGAAAAGCATAAAATAGCTTATCTCCCGCTTTTCCTGTTTTTATGAGTATTGCCTACAGACCAGATATCGATGGCCTACGTGCTATTGCGGTATCTCTGGTTATTTTCAATCATTTAGGCTGGTCACTATTTTCTGGTGGCTATATTGGTGTAGATATCTTCTTTGTGATTTCAGGTTATCTGATCACCATTATTCTCACACGCGATATTCAGGCCCAACAATTTTCAATTGCACGATTCTATAAAAAACGTGTAGTCCGTTTGGCACCAGCGTATTTTACCGTACTCGCTGTGGTTAGCCTGATTGCCTGGCAGGTGATGCTGCCGGGTGAACTGACTGAATACTTTAAGAGTGTCATGTATGCCACTGTGCTCATTGCGAATCTCTATATGCGCAATGAAGTGGGGGATTACTTTAGCCCGAGCGTGGAAAATGTACCCCTATTGCACTTATGGTCATTGGGGGTGGAAGAACAGTTCTATATTTTCTGGCCTTTAATATTATGGCTATTTTTTACCAGAGCATCACGCAAATATCTCTGGTTGATGATCAGTACATTCATTATTGTTCTACTGGTTTATGCCCAGTACCAACTCACGCAAAATCCAGCCAAGGCCTATTACAGCATGCCGGTCCGGGCTTTTGAGTTACTGATTGGCGCATTGATTACCTGTTTGCCACGACCAAAACTCCCTAAAAAATTACTACAAATTCTGGTGTGGCTTGGGGTTCTTGTTTTATTTGCAGCAGCGATTTATTTTGATCAACAAACACCATTTCCCGGTCTTATGGCGCTGATTCCGTGTCTGGCAACAGCAGTAATTATTTATCTGGGCCAATCTGTACCCACAACCAATCTGTTGCTCAGTAATCAGCTGAGCACCTGGATCGGAAAAATTTCATATCCGCTGTATTTATGGCACTGGCCGATTATCGTGCTATTTGGCATTTATATGCTGCCACTCAATACAGAAAATCAGATCATCATTCTCCTGCTGTCAGTGCTTTTGGCATTTCTTACCTATCAGCTGGCAGAAAAACCCCTAAAACGCTTTGTAATGGCTGCCAATTACAAGGTGATTCTTCTCGGATTTGTAATTCCTGCGATCATCTTTATTGTTATCGCTCAGATTATTAAAAACAATGAGGGTTTTCCTGATCGCTTTCCACCCTCCGTATATGTCAAGCAGGAAGCATTGCAGGCTTATGCGCATGTGATTCGTAGCCAGTGTATGGATACGAATCCGAAAACCTTACCTGATCCCAAAGATTGCATATTAGGACACACGAAGGATGATATTGATTTCTTATTGATCGGTGATTCACATGCCAATGCCTATACTGCAATGCTGGATGAATGGGCTAAAGATGCCAATTTACGTGGTTATGATATTGCCCAGAGTTCAACTTTTTATTTGCCTGGTATACAGCGTTCTGAGTTAAAGCTCGGACGTTGGGAAGAACTCATTAAGTTTCAGCAACGTAATAATGCTCTTACCGAACATCTGTCTAAAACCCATTATCCAATGATTATTTTAGCCGGTTCTTATGCGCCATATTTTGGAGATGAGGTGAAACTTAAAGATGGGATTCATCAGCGCAATAATGAAATCTTTAAAGTCGGCTTGATGAAAGCGCTAGAAATTGCCCGCAAAGCGAGTGATCAAGTAGTAATACTGAACGATGTGCCACGTCTGGATTGGGATAGAATACCTTCAGACTGTAATATCCGTAACGAGATTCTAAATCGACATGCACAATGTACGGTTTCCAGAAAAAGCTACGATACTTATCTAAAACCATTTAATCAGATTCTGGCTGAAGCCAAACTGAAATACCCTGATTTGAAAATCATTGATCCGACCAAAGTGATCTGTGATCAGCAGGTATGTAAGATCATCGTGAATGATGTGCCTTTATATCGCCTAAAAGATGATAACCATATTAATGATCAGGGTTCACGTCAATTAGGGATTGAATATCTGAAACAATTTGGTAATCCACTAAAAGACTTAAAAGCAAATTAATTATAAAAAACCGCGCTATTAAACGCGGTTTTTTTATCGGTGCTATTAACGAATTTTTGCCAGGAAACGGCTCAAACGGTTAATAGCTTCACGCAGTTCATTTTCTGCTGGCAGAAATACCACACGGAAATGATCCGGAGTTGGCCAGTTAAAGCCTGTACCTTGAACCAGCAATACTTTCTCGGCACGCAGCAGATCCAGCATCAGTTTTTCATCATCTTCAATCGGGTAAATTTCCGGATCTAGACGCGGGAAGCAGTACATTGCACCTTCTGGTTTCACACAAGTGACACCAGGAATTTCATTGAGCATTTCCCATGCAATATTGCGCTGCTCATACAGGCGACCACCTGGGCGGATCAGGTCATTAATTGACTGGTAACCCCCGAGAGCAGTCTGAATTGCATATTGAGCCTGATGGTTGGCACAAAGGCGCATCGATGCCAGCATATCCAGACCTTCGATGTAATCTGCTGCACGAGACTTATCACCCGTAATAGCCATCCAGCCAGAACGGTAACCTGCAATACGGTAAGCTTTAGACAGGCCATTGAAAGAGATACATAGCTGATCACCGGCAAGTGATGCAACGGCAACATGCTCAATACCGTCATAAACGATCTTGTCATAAATTTCGTCAGCAAACAAAATCAGGTCGTGCTTTTTCGCCAGATCCACGATTTGCTGTAATACGTGACGTGGATAAACTGAGCCCGTCGGGTTATTCGGGTTAATGATCACGATACCGCGGGTATTTGGTGTGATCTTGCTTTCCATATCTGCGATGTCTGGATACCAGTAATTTTCTTCATCACATTTATAGTGAATCGCAGTACCACCAGACAGGTTCACTGCCGCAGTCCACAACGGATAATCAGGCATTGGAATCAGCATTTCATCGCCGTCATCCAGCAAGCCTTGCATTGCCATTACAATCAGCTCGGACACGCCGTTACCCACATACACATCATTGACGTGCATATCCAGAATACCTTTTTGCTGGTAGTACTGACAGATCGCCTTACGTGCCGGGAAAATACCTTTTGAGTCGGTATATCCAATCGCATTTGGCAGGTTGAGTGCCACATCATTGATAATCTCTTGTGGTGCTTCAAAACCAAATGGAGCAGGGTTGCCGATATTCAGCTTGATGATCTTATGTCCGGCTTCCTCCATCTCGTTGGCCGCTCGTAACACTGGTCCGCGAATGTCATAGCATACATGCTCGAGTTTAGACGATTTTTTGATTTCGCGAGATTTTTGGAAAGTGTTCGGCATTTTGATGTTCTCTGAAAGAGTGGAGGTCACTTTTGCATAACGATATAAATAGCTTTTAAATGTCTCAGTGGTGACTAGATCGAGATCGTGCTCATCTCGGAGTAATGCAACAATTTTTTCATGCGTAAATCCAAGCTGTTGATATTGTTTAATCACCGGCAATAGATTTTTAAAAATTACGCTTTTTTTTTGCGACATTATTTAATCCTGAGCAAATTTAGTACCAAGCCTACCACTAAAATTGCTTACAAAAAAGCATTTAATGAACGAAATGCTTACTTTTATTTTGTTTATTTGCTTACTTTTTGCTTTTTTGGGAATTATATGTCTTTTGTAAAATGTTAAACAAACACTAGAATTTTTAAAATGAATCACGTAAATATAGAATTATCCTATTTAAAATAGCAAGATAGAAAGGACCGTCATCATGGGAAAACTCAGTAAATCAGACAGAGAATGGCAAAGAGAGTTATCACCTGAAGAGTTCCGTATTACACGTCAAAAAGGGACGGAGCCAGCATTTACCGGTAAATACTGGAATACGAAACAAGATGGTACTTATGTATGCCGTTGTTGTGGTGAACCTTTATTTACCTCAGAAACCAAATATGACAGTGGCTGTGGCTGGCCAAGTTTCTATAAGGCGATCAACGGCTCTGCAATTGAAGAGCATTTAGACACATCTCATGGTATGGTCAGAACAGAAATTGTTTGCCATCATTGTGATGCACATTTAGGGCATGTTTTCACTGACGGACCACAGCCAACTGGCTTACGTTATTGTGTGAACTCCGCTTCATTAGAATTAAAAACACAAGAAAAAAATGATGAGGAAACTTATCCATGACCAGCATATATCAGTTTGAAGCTGAATTGTTAGATGGAAAAACCAAACAATTTGCAGACTATGAAGGAAAGGTACTGTTAATTGTGAATACCGCAAGTAAGTGCGGTTTCACACCGCAGTTCGCCGGCCTGGAAAAACTTTACGAGAAATATAAAGATCGTGGCCTGGAAGTTTTAGGCTTTCCCTGTAACCAGTTTGGCGGACAGGATCCGGGCAGTAATGAGCAAATTGGTGCATATTGCCAGAAGAACTATGGGGTGACATTTCCGATGTTCTCCAAGATCGATGTCAAAGGCCCTGAAGCGCATGCGATTTTCCGTTATCTGACCAATAATTCTAAAGGGATTCTGGGTAATGGTATTAAATGGAACTTTACCAAGTTCCTGATTGGGCGTGATGGCAAGGTACTGAACCGTTTTGCGCCAACCACCAAGCCTGAAGACCTGGAAGCTGAGATCGAAAAAGCGCTGTAAGGCGGTTATTGGCCGCCTTTACTCTCTTCAAGCCATTGCCATGCTATCCAGAATCCTCGTTCAGAGCCTGCTATTTAGCGCATATATCGGGCTGTTTTTAGCTCCTGCTTATGCACAGGATGAAAAAACCCAGCAATTACTAAAAAGGCTGAAGCAGCCTGTTCCAGCTTATCAGCCGCCTACTGTCAAAGATGCTGTTCCGCCACATTTGCTGGCGAAGCAGGGCTATGAAGTCAGCTGGCTAAAAGCACCGTATCTGAGATTAAATGATGCAGAATTGCAACGTGCCAAGACAGTAATCGTGCAAATGACGGTCATCGCCAATACAGGGCGGATTACCGACGTTGAGATCATTCAGAGTTCTGGCTTGAGAGTTGTCGATGCTAAAGTTAAAGAAGCGGTGCTGGCTGCCAAGCTGGAGCCGATTAAGGGTGTAGACCACAATCTGGTGTATAGTCTGGAACATAAAATTGAAATAAAAAATCCACTATAAATATAGTGGATTTTTTATTAAAAATTTTTGGTTAAAGAATGACTTTTAAGCGCTCAATGACCTGTTCACATTGTGCCAGATCAGCCACCAATGCCAGACGTACATGGTTTTCACCTGGATTGCCTTGCTCAGTATCACGAGACAGGTAGCGGCCAGGAAGTACTTTGATATGTGCCTGTTCCATTAAGCGTTTGGCAAATTCTTCGTCATTGTCTACTTTCAACCAGTAGTAGAAACCCGCATCCGGTTTTTTCAGTGGCAGCAGATGACCGAGTTCTTTCTGGAACAGATCAAACTTGGCACGGTACTGTACGCGGTTTTCTTCAACATGTGCTTCATCATCCCAGGCAGCAATTGAAGCCAGCTGATGTTGAACCGGCATCGCTGCACCGTGGTAAGTACGATATTGCAGATAAGGTTTAAGCAAATCCGCATCACCCGCAACAAAGCCTGAACGCATGCCTGGAAGATTCGAGCGTTTAGAGAGCGAATGGAATACTACGCAGTTTTTGTAGTCATCACGTCCGATCTCTGCACAGACTTCCAGTAAACCGACAGGGGCTTCATCAAACCATAACTCTGAGTAGCATTCATCTGAAGCAATCACAAAATCATATTTATCAGAAAGTGCAATTAGCTTTTTAAACTGTTCTTTAGACAAGACTGCACCTGTCGGGTTACCCGGTGTGCAGACAAATAAGAGTGCGGTTTTTTCCCAGACTTCAGCAGGGACTGTATCAAAATCACCAAGATAATTATTTTCCTCAGTGCAGTTGATAAAGTAAGGTTTTGCACCTGCAAGTAGCGTTGCACCTTCATAAATCTGATAAAAAGGATTTGGCATCACCACATAAGGTGCATCTTCACGATTAATCAGGGCCTGTACAAAAGAGAAGATTGCTTCACGGGTACCCGATACTGGCAAGATATTGCTGTCTGCGCTAATGCTATTTAGTTTAAAACGGCGAGTCAGCCAGTTGGCGATACTAGTACGCAGTTCAGGTAAACCTTTCGAGTTTGGATAAGTCGAAAGGTGCTGAAAATTATCAATAATCGCCTGTTTCACGAACTCAGGAGCTGGATGCTTTGGTTCACCAATCGATAGGGGAATGAGTGGCATATTCGCAGGCTTAATATCCGCAAAAAGTTTATTCAACTTTTCAAATGGATAAGGATGCAATAAAGACAAGCTAGAGTTCATGAATGAGTTACCGCGTTTTAATGTGAGTGTTGACTGTTGACCTGATTAGAGGCTTCATCCAGCGCTGCTTTTAAAGCACAGGCAAATTCAGAAGATTCTTCAGGGTTCAACGGCATGCCATCTTTTTTGGTGACAAAGAAAATGTCTTCGGCACGTTCGCCAAGTGTGGCAATTTTAGCAGAATGGATATCCAGACCACGCATCATAAATAATCCGCCTACTTTGGCAAGTAGACCCGGTTGGTCGAGCGTGGCAATTTCCACCATATTCTGGTTCAAAACAGGGTTCAGGCTGATATCTACCGTATTTTCAATATCAAAATGACGGAGCTGACGTGGAATACGGCGCTGCATCAGGCCTGGGTATTTATCGGAATGACTTAAAGCATCTTTAAGTGCATTAATCACTTTCAGCTCGCGTTCCGGATCGGTAAGCAGCGTACCGAAACGGTCAAGCACGACATACGTGTCTAGGCTGAACGCCTTGGTTGCTGTGATAATTCTTGCATCCTGTACATCTAGGTCCATGCGGTCCAGAACGGCCACTGTGGTGGCAAACAGGTTTGGTTTATCTTGCGTATAAATAAAGATCTGCACTGCATCTTGCGCATATTTACGATGCGGGCGCATCAGCACCAGCGGTTCAGAATTATCACCATGCTGTAAAATGGCACGGGTATGCCAGGCGATTTCATCTGGCGATTCTTTCAGGAAGTAGTCATCACCCAGCTCCTGCCAGATGGTTTCTACATCATACAAAGAGAAGTCCTGTACCAGTAGTTCGCTGGCAGCAAACTTGGTGTCTTCAATCAGCATCTGATAATCCACCGGACGACCCAGACCAGAACGGATCACATCACGCGCATGCGTATATAGCTGACGCATTAAAGACGCACGCCAGGTATTCCACAGTTTTGGATTGGTGGCATTAATGTCGGCAACAGTCAGGGTGTACAGATAGTCCAGGTGCTCCATATCACCCATTTTTTCTGCAAATTCACGGACCACATCCGGATCAGAAATATCTTTTTTCTGTGAAGTCACAGACATAATTAGGTGATTTTGAATCAGCCATGCAACCAGATTGCATTCACGTTCGGTAAAGCCATGCGTGCGGCAGAATGCAATCGCATCTGTGGCACCGAGTTCGCTATGGTCACCACCACGACCTTTGGCAATGTCATGGAACAGGGCAGCCAGATAGACGATGTCACGACGGGCCAGACGCTGGAACACCGAACTGACTACCGGAAATTCCTTGGCGAATTCCGGTTCCTTAAAGCGGTTCAGGTTGCGTAATAGCAGTAGGGTATGCGCATCTACAGTATAGATATGGAACAGGTCATACTGCATCAGCCCCATAATCTGGCCAAAGGCCGGAATATAATTCCCTAATACGCCGTAGCGTTTCATTGCTACCAAGGTTTCATATAAACGATATGGTGAACGGATAATCGCCATGAACAGCGCTTGATGAACGGGATTATTGCGATAATCCTGATCAATCCGTTTTGCTGCGAGCGTTAAAAGACGCAAGGTACGGGCACGGATGCCTTCAATCTCCGGACGGTTTGCCAGAAGATAAAAGATTTCCAGAATCGCGCTTGGATTTTCCGAGAAAGTTTTATGGTGCTGTACCGCAAGTTTGCCATCAACCAGTTTAAAGTTCTGGTTAATTTCTTCGATGTTACGCTCATAGTTTGGCAGGCGCGGGGTAATTACCGATTCATTGAAATAAGCCAACAGCATTTCATTCAGCGTCGATACCTGCTGTGCATTGCGGTAGTAGCGCTTCATAAACTGTTCGATCGGATAGTTCTGCGGCTGGCCTTCTTCACGTACATAGCCGAACTTCGCGGCGATATCACGCTGATAGTCGAATAAAAGGCGGTTTTCATCGCGTTTGGTAATGCGATGCAGATGATGACGGATTTCCCAGAGGAAGCTTTCGGCTTCTTCTAAAACGGCCAGTTCAAATTCTGAAATAAAACCAAGATGTACCAGATCATAAATACGGTTTACGCGGAAATGGCGTTTAGCAATCCAGCCGATCTGGTTAATATCCCGAATACCACCCGGAGCATTTTTAATGTCCGGTTCGAGATTACTTTCGGTATTGTTATGTTGAGCATAGCGTTTATGCTGCTCTTCCATTTTGGCATCAAAAAAGGTCTTGTCGGTCCAGGATTGAGACACAATACGACGTGGCCATTTGGCCAGGCTTTCATTACCGGTAATCAGACGGGACTCAATCAGGGTCGTGGCTACAGTCAGGTCACTGCTGGCCTGATTGACACATTCACTAATGGTACGGACGCTAATACCTGGCTTGAAATTGCCGACATCCCATAAGGATGAAATAAAGGTCGAAATCAACTGTTCCTGTTCAGACGTAATTTCATCTTCTGACAGGATCATGATATCGACATCAGAATAGGGCAGCATTTCGCGGCGACCGTAGCCACCGACAGCAAATAGCCCCAGATCAGTCTGATCGAGTTCAGCATGCTTCCACAGGAACTGTAGCGCTTCATCAATCAGATTTGATCGGGTCAGAATAATGTCACGGATCGACTCACCATTTTCAAAACATTCCTGCAGCTGGTGCTCGACATCACTGCGCCATTCGTTAATGGCTTTAATGTCATGGTTACTTTTGGTGTAATTCAGCAATGGCAGGGTATTGATCATGAACAGTCGTCCGTTTCGTTTTTCAGCTTAGTTTTGGTTGACACTGACTTGTTGAGCCACCTGTTGCGCAAGTTCACGTGCCTGATCTGTTGTTTCAGCACGTGCAGTTGCTACACCCATACGACGTCGTTTGAAGCCTTCAGGCTTGCCAAACAGGCGCAAGTCTGTATTGCCATCTGCTAAAGCAAGATCCAGACCAGAATAAGAAAGATTCTGATCATCTACACCAGCGTAAATCACAGCACTGGCTGCAACGCTATGACGAGTGGTATTTACCGGAAGACCCAGGATCGCACGCGCATGCAACTCAAATTCACTTTGGAACTGGGAAGCTAAAGTGACTAAGCCGGTGTCGTGTGGACGTGGTGACACTTCACTAAACCATACTTTGTCGCCTTTGACAAAGAGTTCTACCCCAAAAATACCGCAACCACCGAGCGCAACGGTTACTTTATTGGCAATTCGCTTGGCTTCTTCCAATGCAGCAGGTGTCATTGGCTGAGGTTGCCAGCTTTCAACATAGTCCCCAGAGTCCTGACGGTGACCAATCGGGTCGCAATAAGAAGTTTCGATTTCACCTGTTTTCGGATTTTTGGCACGAACAGTGAGCAGGGTGATTTCAAAATCAAAATCAATCTGTGACTCAACAATGACGGTACCTTGATTTACACGACCACCCGTTTGCGCATATTCCCAGGCAGCATCAACTTCATCGAAGCTTTTGACACGAGACTGACCTTTGCCTGAAGAGGACATCACAGGCTTCACAAAGTTTGGATAACCAATATCATCACAAGCGGCACGGAAAGATTCTAAAGTATCGGCAAAACGGTAAGCAGATGTTGGCAGGCCCAGTTCTTCAGCAGCCAGACGACGGATGCCTTCACGGTTCATGGTCAGATTCACTGCTTTCGCGGATGGAATTACCGTTGCGATATTCTGCTCTTCAATTTCAACCAGCACCTGGGTGGCAATCGCTTCAATTTCCGGGACAATCAGATTTGGTTTCACCTGATCAATCAGCTGTCTGAGTTCTGCTGGATCAGCCATATTCAAGGTATGCGACTGATGGGCAACTTGCATGGCAGGTGCATGGTCATAGCGGTCAGCAGCGTGAACCTCGACACCTAACCGTTGCAGGGAAATTACCACTTCCTTGCCCAGTTCGCCTGAACCCAGTAATAAGACCTTGAAGGCAGAAGCCTGTAATGGGGTACCAATCGTCACGCTCATGTAAATCATCCATGCTTGATTTTATGGGCTTTTAGCATAGCAGAACTCTCTGCGGAGATAAGCCAAGTTTCATACAAAATTGTGATATTGACCAACAATTTTATTTATAAAGTTCGCAAAATTTAGATTAAGAAATCAGAAAGATACTTCCACTGAATCGATTTGAGGATCTAAATAATAAATATGATTTTGCGAATTGAGTTTTTTCATTTTCAGAAGCTGGCCCGGACTTAAATCCAGCCAAGGTAGGAGTTTCATGGTTTGGTTGCGTTGCCAAGAGAGATGAGGAGAACAAAGTCAATCGTAAATATTGTAATGCTCCACTCCAGCGCTGATGGATAAAGATTTTCCGCTCAAGCATTTGTCTTGGTTCAAACATGCCAATTTTCTTATTATCATTAAAAAAAGGCTTATACCGGAACGTAGCATAAGCCTCTTATATTCATTGATTCATTTTTTAAAAATGAATCGGTAGGTAAGTATAAATCAGGCCATAGGTGAGGGCAGCCGTCAAAGTGGCCATCACAATGCGTTTAAACTTGAAATACAGCACTGTTAATACAATAAAACCGGCCAGCATCGCCACACTTTTATCGGGAGTTTCCAGCAAAGGCGGTAGTGTCGCCACGACCAACATTGAGCTAATTGCAGAAATTCCAATCGCACCTAAGGCAATTTTCAACCACAGCGCACCACGCTTTTGTGAACCTTGCTGCGATTTCTGAATCACAAAAAAAGGTCCGAAACGGGAAGCGAAATTGGCAATCCCGACCAGAATACCAACCAGAATAATTTCTAAATTCATAGTTCTTCTCCCATATGTTCAGGATCGGGACGTTTGAGTACATAGTGCTTGAACAGGCCTGCCAGAATACCGGAACTGATGCCGATAAAGATTGCAGCAGACAGGTCAATCATGTAGCAGGCAATAGCAGAAACAACAATCGTCACACTGACAACAAAAGTATGTTTCTTTTCAAAGGCTGCCAGCAGGAAGCTTAGGAATAGCGCAGGTAACAGGAAGTCTAAAGCGGCCTGTAAAAATTGCGGTAAGTTGCTGACCTGATCTGCAAATAAGCCACCGAGAAAAGAACCTGTTGCCCAGGACAGCCAGCTGAATAAACTCAACCCCAGCATCCACGATTCAGACCATTCCTGACGCCGTTGCGACAGTTTGATCATGCCAGAGGCAAATACCTCATCGGTGAGTCCCCAAGCCCAGACTGCGGTTTTTTTCAGATTAAGCCGATCCTGAATCAAATTCTGTAGCGCAGGGCCATAAAGTAGATGACGGATATCCAGAGCAATCACGGTTAATGCAGTCATCCAGATGGAAGTGCCACTCCCTAAGAGTGCAACAACTAGGAATTGACTGGCACCTGCATACATGGAGCAGGACAGGAATAATGCTTCCCATGCGGTAAAGCCAAACTGGGTCGCAGAAACCCCAAAGGCAAAAGAAACGGGCAAATAGGTAAAAATAATCGCCTGGCTGTCTTTGGCACCTTGCCAAAAACTGGCAGGTTTTACAGCGTGTTGATTCAGTTCGGACACAGCACACCTTGGAGGGAGAGTTGAACAAGGGGTAAAATGGTAATTGAGTATTGTACGTGAATTTAATAGCATAGTGCCGAATTGTTTAAGATGGCGAGCCTGATAATGTTCATGTTCAAGACACGTTATATACTGAGTGGTGCTTTAGTCAGCACAGCATTGTTATTACAGGCATGCGGAAATGAGGGTTCAGGCAATCAAGCACCGGAAATTAAGCCAGCCCCGAAACTGAGCAATGATGCGACCACTTATGCCAATGAAGCTTGGACATTTATGAATGAAGTAGATCCGCTGGTCTACAACAAGCAGATTGATCAGATTGAAAAACGCGTTCGTCAGCCTGCGCGCAAGTTGAGCACGGATTGGCGCATTAATGTGAAAATGACTGATTCCGTGACTGAAGGAAAATATGCATTATGTCGTAAGGCTTTAACCAGTCTGGAAATCTGGGCACGAACCACACTTGAAAATGGGAATAGTCTGGCACAGAAGCAAGCCGATTATGAACGTGACAAAAAACAGTGTGAAAGTGCAATTGCTCATCCACAACTGGGCAATACTGATCCGAAACAGGTGGGTGTTGCCAGCTGATCGATATTTTGTTTGTGTCAACTTAAGGCTGAGTCATATGCTCAGTCTTTTTGATTTTCTTAGTTCGGAATCAGTGAAGTGGAACGCCAGTCAATTGATGTAGTCGTTGCACATCCAGAATTTCAATCTGTTTAAAGGCAATTTTCAGGATATTCATTTTTTCCAGCTGTTGCAGTTCCTGATTAATAGTCTGGCGGGAACACATCAGCATTTGTGACAACTGTTCCTGCGACAACTGAATGGTACGGTTTTTAATGACCAGGTGATTGCCATAGCCTTGCAAAATAAACAGTAAACGCTGCGCTAGGCGTTGTTGCATGGTTTGGGTCTGAATAGAAAATAATTCCAGAAACACATAACGTAATTTCTGGCTCATGAGCTGGGAGATGTGAAACCAGAATGCAGGTTGTTCAGCCACCAGCTTATAAATAAATTGCGCGGGAATATGCAAGAGCAGGGATTTCTTGCAGGCGATGGCGTGATGAGAACGCGGCTGCTCATCCACCAATGAGATTTCACCAAACCAGACAATGGGTTCTACAATTGCAGAAACTGCCTCTTTACCCTCAATATTGATAGAACCTAAACCAATTGCACCTTCTAATACAGCATAAATTCCATCAAACACATCACCTGAATAAAATACGGCCTGGTCTTTATCGACGGATAAGGTAACTGCATGTTTCAGCAGGCTGTTCTGGAAATGAGAAGGTAATTTTGAGAACCAGGAATTTTTTTCTAATTCAACAAGATATTTTTCTTCCACTCGCTTTATTGCTCCAAGTTTTATGAGTTGTCGTCCAGCTGACAACTTATCTTTTATTGTTGCGCTATAGTCAAATTCTATGGCCAGTCAAGGAAGAATAATATGACCAGAGTAGAACGACTATTAAGCCAGTATGCAGCTTATCATTTAGACCGTAAGAATGTCATGACACATTTTATTGGGGTCCCATTAATTGTTTTTTCTATTATTTGTCTTACTGCACGTGTATCACTGATGATGTCCGGCTTTGAGGTGACTCTTGCCTTGGGACTTCTCATTGTTTCGATTCTTTATTATTTAACTATTGATGTATTTTTTGCATTGATCATGGCCTTCATTTTTATGTTTGTCTATCCTTATGCCTATAATGTGGCACAGTGGGATACTGGAACCTGGCTGAGTACCAGCGTTGGAATTTTTGCCATTGGATGGGCATTCCAGTTTGTAGGTCATTTCTACGAAAAGAAAAAACCGGCATTTATGGATGATCTGATTGGCTTGGCGATCGGACCTTTATTTGTTCTTGCGGAATTAATTTTCCTGTTCGGCTTTCGCAAGGAACTAGAAGCAAAAATGTTACTTGAAGCACGTAAGCAACGCTTGCTAATGGAACAAGACACCCCATATGCGGAAATAGCAGCTGATTAATCCTTTTTAAAATACATAAAAAATGCCCCGAATTATCGGGGCATTTTTATCTTCAACTTATACGTTGAAGCGGAAGTGCAGAACATCGCCGTCCTGAACGATATAAGTTTTACCTTCCAGACGCCATTTACCTGCTTCTTTGGCGCCAGCTTCGCCGTTGTACTGTACGAAGTCATCGTAAGCAATACATTCAGCACGGATAAAGCCTTTTTCGAAGTCAGTGTGGATTACACCCGCAGCTTGAGGAGCAGTCGCACCCACTTTTACTGTCCAGGCACGAACTTCCTGTACGCCAGCAGTAAAGTAAGTTTGTAGACCAAGCAATGAATAACCTGCACGAATCACCACGTTCAGACCTGGTTCTTCCATGCCCATAGCTTCCAGGAATTCAGCACGGTCTTCATCTTCAAGTAATGAAATTTCTGCTTCGATCTGGTTACAAAGTGGAACCACGATTGCATTTTCAGCAGCAGCCAGTTCACGTACAGCATCTAAATGCGGGTTATTTTCAAAACCGTCTTCAGCCACGTTGGCGATATACATGGTTGGTTTAAGCGTTAACAGACCAAAACCACGTACCAGTTTACGTTCGTCATCATCTAAGGTTGCAGCACGAGCAGGTTTGCCTTCATCTAAAAGAGGAAGAATTTTATCTAGAACTGCTTTAGTCGCGATCGCTTCTTTATCGCCACCTTTTGCAGATTTCGCTAAACGAGTCACTGCTTTAGTCACAGTTTCAAGATCGGCTAGAGCAAGCTCAGTATTAATGGTTGCGATGTCATCAAGCGGATCAATTTTGCCGTTTACGTGAATCACGTTTTCATCTTCGAAACAACGGACCACGTGAGCAATTGCATCAGTTTCACGGATGTTTGCCAGGAACTGGTTACCCAGACCTTCACCTTTAGATGCACCAGCGACAAGGCCCGCGATGTCCACGAATTCCATAGTTGTCGGGATCACGCGTTGTGGTTTTACGATTTCAGCAAGTTTGTCCAGGCGTGGATCTGGCACAGGCACGATACCGGTGTTTGGTTCAATGGTACAGAATGGGAAGTTTTCCGCAGCAATTGCAGCTTTGGTTAATGCATTGAAAAGCGTAGATTTACCAACGTTAGGCAGGCCTACAATACCACAATTAAAACCCATGAAATAACTCACAAAGCGTTATATAAAAATTGCCAGTGATTTTACATGAAAGCCATGACAAAGTCAGGTCATGGCTGAGGGCTTTGTTGAAAACTTATGAAAAGAGAGGTTTTTAAATTTTGCGTTTGTCGAGCTGATTGGACAGGGTGTCACCAGCGGTCTGAATCAGCATTACCAGAATAACCAGTACTACAATCACGGCCAGCATGATCTGCATATCAAAACGCTGATAACCATAACGGTATGAAATATCACCTAAACCGCCGGCACCAATCGCACCGGCAATGGCTGATGAATTGATCATAGTGACTAAGGTTACGGTAAAGCCAGCCACAATTCCTGGTAAAGCTTCAGGCAATAACACATGCCAGATGATCTGCTTACGGTTACAGCCAATGGCTTGTGCAGCTTCGATCAGTCCCTGATCCACTTCACGTAAACTGACTTCAGCAATCCGCGCAAAGAAAGGGGTAGCTGCCAAGGTTAAAGGCACAACTGCGGCCCAGACCCCATAACTGGTGCCGACAATCCAGCGGGTAATTGGAATCAGCGCGACCATCAGAATCAGGAAAGGCACAGAACGGGTGATATTTACAATCCAGCCCAAAGCCTGATTAATTGGTTTGGATGGATAAATGCCATGCTCTGAGGTACTGACCAAAACCACCGCCATTGGTAACCCAATCAGAAAAGCAACGATGGCAGAGACACCCACCATGATTAAGGTATCGGTAGTTCCCGTCAGTAATAAATCAATGAGTTGGTCGTGCATAGCCAATCACCTCAATCTGTGCAATGTGTTGTTTGAGTTTTTGCTGGAGCAGGTTGGTATCCAGATTGAGGTCAGCCACCGCGACAATCAGGCTGCCGACCAGATGGTTCTGGATACTGTCGATATGGCTCTGATAGAGGTAAACCGGATGATCAAAATGCTCAAAAATCACCTTTAAATCTGGTGAATACTGAACACTAGAGGCATAGCGCAGTTTGACAATGCTATGCGTGGTATCCGCGGTTACTTCAGGACTAATGGCAAATGGCAGTTCCAGTTGTTCCAGATTCAGCAGTTCCTGGGTAATCTGCTGCTGAGGATTGGAAAATACTGACCAGACTTCACCCGCTTCGACAATTTCACCTTTATCGATCACTACCACCTGATCGCAGATTTCACGGATCACCTGCATTTCATGCGTAATCAGCACAATGGTAATGCCAAGTTTCTGGTTGATTTCTTTCAGTAAAGACAGCACCACGGAGGTACTTTCTGGATCTAGTGCAGAAGTGGCTTCATCACAGAGTAAAATTTCCGGATGATGCACCAACGCGCGGGCAATACCGACACGCTGTTTTTGTCCACCAGAGAGCTGCGAAGGATAATTCTGCGCTTTTTTGCTTAAGCCCACCAGTTGCAGTACTTCATTGACACGTGCATTGATGTCTGACTTTTTATAGTTTGAAACTTTGAGCGGCAGAGCGACATTTTCCCAGACAGTTTTGGCAGACATCAGATTGAAGTGCTGAAAGATCATGCCAATGCGCTGACGTAACTGGATCAGTTCAGCATGGGTGAGTCCAGCCAGATCCTTCTGATGAATATGGATATGACCTTCGCTGATCTGTTCCAGACCATTCAAAGTACGTAACAGCGAGGATTTTCCTGCGCCACTTTTCCCGATAATTCCGAAAATTTTACTTTCAGGTATATCTAGGTTGATGTTCTTTAAGGCATGTACCGATTTGCCTTGTACCTCATAGTATTTATTCAGGTTACGGATTTTGATATGCGGGACGGAAAACGCCACCTGAGAACCAAAACTCACCATAGTATTCTCCTTATTTCCAGCCCGGGAACCAGAGCTTTGCACCAAAGTCAGCATCAAGAGCTTCCTTTACGCGAGGTGAATTCTGATAGATGTTGACAAATCTCTTCAGCTTGTCATTCTTGTCCTGATAGTCCTCACGCACTGCAAATAGAATTGCATAACGGTTGTCCTTATTAGAATCAAATAACAGTGCTTTTTCAGGATCAGCTGTTTTTGCCAGACGTAGATAGTGTGGATAGCCGAATGCCAGATCAACGTCATCAATGGCACGTGCAGTTTGTGGACCTTCAACTTCAACAAACTGCAGGTTTTTTGGATTGGCTGCAATATCTTTCAGGGTAGATAAGTGGTTATTTGAATCTTTGAGTGTTACCAGTTTTGCCTGTTGCAATAACAGTAGAGCACGGCCTTGGTTGACTGGATCGTTTGGTACCACAAATTTCGCGCCGTCTTTAAGTTCATCCAGACTATTAATTTTCTTGGAATATAGACCCACGTGAGTTGCTGCACCTTTAGCAAAGGCTTTGATTTTAAAATCAGTTTCTTTTTTAGCATTATCCAAAAACGGCTGATGCTGGAAGAAGTTGGCATCAATATCGCCATGATTCAGGGTGATATTTGGTGTATTCCAGTCTGAGAACTCGACCAGTTTGACATTTAGACCTTGCTGTTTGGCTTCTTCAGCTGCGACTTGTAAAGGTTTAGCGAAGGACGGGCTGATCCCAATCACCAGTTCATCCGAACCAGATTTCTTTTGCTGGTTCCACACCACCAGTCCGATAATGACGGCGGCAATAATCACCCCAATAATGGTGAATTTTGTTTTAACGGTTTGTGTCATGTTGCACCTCAAAATGAATTTATGCTGATTGTTTTTGCTTTAAGTTCGTATCTGCTGCTGAGGCGGAGTTTTGACATCGGAATTGCTGCACTGGATGAGCACTGGATAAGCGGTCTCCATGCTGAAACAGCTTGTGTCTGAAACTGCCTTGTTCATATTCAGTTTTATAGCGTCCGCGCTGCTGTAATTCAGGAATCACAAATTGGATAAAATCCTGATGCGATTCAGGTGCAACCGTGCGAGTCAGGTTGAAGCCATCAATACCGGTTTCATCAATCAGCTGAATCAGCTTTTCTGCTACCGTTGCGCCACTGCCAACGATCAGTGGATAACGACCACCCAGCATATGCTGCGCTTTCAGATCAGTTGGTGTAAGCTGTTGTTCTTTAAACTTGTTATTGACTGAAGCAATGCTGTTGGTTTGCTGGTAAGGAATTGGCTCATCATCGGCAAATTTGGACAGGTCAATGCCGACTGAACTGGAGAAATGTGCAAGACCAGCTTCAGGACTGGCATAAGCGTGGTATTCATTCAGTTTTTGATGTGCTAGTTCATCCGTTTCAGCAGTAACAACAGTAATACCGACAAAAATCTTGATCGCTTCAGGATCACGTCCTTGTTCAGTGGCCTGACGACGGATCTGATCTACCTGTTTCTTGATTTTGTCCGGATGATCACCACCAATAAACATGCCTTCCGCATGCTGGGTGGCAAAGGCCATACCACGTGGTGAAGCACCAGCTTGGAACAGTACCGGAGTACGTTGAACAGAAGGAGAAACCTGAAATACGCCCTGACTGCGGTAGAACTGACCTTGATGATTAACCTGATGCACTTTGGCTGGATCGGTAAAGATCCGCTGCTGTTTGTCTTTCAGCATGGCATCATCTTCCCAGGAACCTTCCCAGAACTTGTAGCACAACTGTAAAAATTCTTCGGCCTGCTCGTAGCGTCGATCATGGTCTTTCAGACCATTTTCACCGATCAGGCGCTGGGCACTGTCCAGATAACCGGTGACAATATTCCAGCCGATACGACCATGGGTCAGATGATCCAGACTGGCGAAGCGACGGGCGAACTGATAAGGCGATTCATAGCTGAGATTGACTGTAACGCCAAACCCAAGATGCTGGGTCACGGCTGCCATGGCAGACACGAGAGTGCTTGGATCATGACTCGGTAATTGAATCGATTCTCTTAGAGTCAGATCAATGCCATTCTGGTAGACGTCATAGACCCCGGTGATGTCGGCAATAAACAGACCATCAAACAATCCTTGTTCTAACGTTTTTGCCAGATCGATCCAGTAGCTCAATTCATTAAAGCGATGCGATTCATCCCGTGGATGAGTCCACAGGCCATGATTGATATGACCTACGCAGTTCATATCAAAGGCATTGAGCAGGATTTCCTTCGCTTTCGAGCTGTTCATAATATTTGTCATTACAACGTCCCCCGGCGTGGAGGCAGAACACCATTCAGCAAATAATCGGCAATGAAATAATATTTCCAGCGTGAAGCATCATGCAAGGTATGCACACGGGCATTGCGCCAGAAGCGGTCCAGACCATCTTCACGCTGGCTACCACGGCTGCCAGCCAGTTCAATGAGTTTAGAAGATGCTTTTAATGCAGTTTCGGTACTGTGTGCACGGGCTTTGGCAACATCCAGTGAGGCTTTGGCAACACTGGTTTCAGTCGGATTGGCTTTGGCAGCATCGACAGCGTACGCAGCCTGTTTGAGTAAAACTTCAGAGGCACGTACATCAGCAACTACGCGGCCGAGTTCAAATTTGGTCAGTGGATCATCTGTGACTTGGTCCACACCAGAATCAATCCACGGACGCGCCTGACGTACACGGTTTAAGGTTTCTTCGAATGCAGCACGGGCAATGCCAGTTTCAATAGAAGCATGTAGCAATTGTGCGAAAGGGCCAGAAATAGTGGGACGAGAGTAGGCAGTATCAAAACGTACGACATCTTCTTCAAGCACTGGAACATTGTCGAATTTCACTGTGCCACTGCCAGTGGTACGCTGACCAAAACCACTCCAGTCATCAATCAAGGTGAGACCTTCGCTGTCACGTGGCACAAAAGCCAGAAATTGCTGCTCATGTTCATCTACCACGAGGGTTGGAATGCGGTGCGCAAACAGGCTGCCGGTGCAATAGAATTTTTCGCCGTTAATGACATAACCTTGCTCTGCTTTGCGGATTGCAGTCTGGCGTTGTGCGGCAGTCTTGGTCTTGAACTCAGCCAGGGCATTACCGAAACGGGCGCCTTTTAGCACTTCGGCATAGAGTTTATGTTTTTGTTGCTCAGTACCGTTATTGCGCAGAATTTCCAGACCATAAAAATGATTTTGTGGAATCTGGCCAATTGAGCCATCTACACCGCTCATCAGGGCAATGACTTGTGCTACGGTATAGCTAGACACTTCTGCGCCGCCATATTCTTTAGGCACGGTAATTGCCCAGAGTCCACACTGACTATAAGCTTCGATTTCCTCGAACGGCAGAATACGTTCAGCATCACGCTGTACCGCACCCGCCTTGAATTGATCTGCTAGATTACGGGCAATTTCTAAGGCTTCCTTATCAGACTGGATGATATGAGCTTGCGCCAGCTGCTCGGATTGAAATGGAATAATGTTTTGAAATGAAGTCATGGCAAATCTCCTTAAATCCAGGCGTGGCGAGCAGGGAGTTTATGATTCAGGTAATAATCCCCGAGTGCATGCAGCTTCCAGCGGATCGGGTCATGCAGGGTATGTACCCGGGCATTGCGCCAATGCTGATCCAGATTGTGCTGACTGAGGCTAGAGCGGCTGCCGCCCAATTCCAGTAATTTTTCCGAAATATTTAAGGCTGCATCATTGGCATAGACCTTGGCTTCAGCCACCAGAATTGAGGCTTTAGCGGCCTGCTCATCAGTCATAGATTCCAGCTGATCCAGTTCATCTAGATATTCAGCGGCTTCATCCAGTAGTAAAATCGCGGCATCTAGGAGTACTGAAGATTTACCAACTTCCTGTAGGGTATAATGTTCTAAGCTGGCTTTTTCGACTTGAGCATCGACAATTGGACGTGCTTTTTGTACGGCAGTCAGCGTATCGGCAAAAGCGCCTTCGGCAATGCCGACATCAATTGCGACTTGCATGAGCTGGGAATAGGCACCACGATAGCTTGGTTGATTTCCTAACAGACGCTCATCAAAAATCAATAGCGGATCAACTTCGACATGCTGAAGTTTGACGGTACCACTCGAAGTCGTGCGTTGACCAAAGCCATTCCAATTGTCGATCACTTCCACCCCTTCAGCATTGCGGTCGATAATAGTGAGCACTACATGGCCTTCTGGATGAATCGCTTTAATCGCTAACCAGTGCGCGAAGCTACTACCAGTTGAATAGAATTTCTCGCCATCCACAAAATAGTGGCCATTTTCAAATGTTAAAGTGGTGGCAAGCGTCTTGGTATCTTTGGTATTGCGCTCTGGACCGCCATTGGCCAGACGCTTACCTTTTAGAATTTCGTTATAAATAAATTGTTTTTGTTCTTCTGTGCCCATGATCTGGATCATGTTGAGTAATGCAATCTGGTTCTGTGGAATCTGTCCAACACTAGAGTCAGCCTTATTAATAATCCGGAATACATGCGTCAGGGTTTTATTGGCAACAAATGCACCGCCGTACTGTTTCGGAATGCGCATGCCGCCCAGGCCTTTCTGGCTGAACAGGTCAATCTCAGCAAAAGGTAACAGACGTTGCTGATCACGCTGATTACGGCCTTCCAGGGCAAAGTCTGCAACCTGATAAGCAGCATTAATCGCGTCGAGATCATTTTCGATGATATGAACTTTTTCAGAAGTTAAACGAGACATAATGACATCCTAAATCGATGCCAAAACGTTACAGCGAAAGCTTTATGTAATTAAGCAATTGCTTTTGCAAAGCTTATGAAAAAAGCTATTTAGGACAAAAACTGCTAGATTCTTATAAATTTGGAATATAGTAACTGATTAAAATTAAATAGGTTTTGAATAATTTTTTAATTTTAGAAGATGAGTTTAAAGCGATGCATATCTGCTTTATAGATAATCAAGACAAAAAAATGTATAAAAATACTCATCGCCGTGTTGAATAAGCAACATCTTTATTTTGAATAAAAAGTTCATTGTATTTCCAGTCTGAGGTGACTAAAGTATCCGACTAAATTAGATGGTTTTAATGCGATCTAACCTAAAAACAAGCATGGAGATTTTATGCGCACCTTATACCAGTTTCCTTTATCACATTTTTGTGAAAAAGCACGTTGGATGCTTGATCATAAAGAACTGGATTATGTCGCACAAAACCTCATGCCAGGTGCGCATCGTGCCTTTGCTCGTCTTAAAACGGGACAGAACCGTCTGCCAATTTTGCGTGACAAGGAACAATGGATTGCAGATTCAACCCAGATCGCCTTGTATCTGGATCAATATTATCCTGAGCATCGTTTATTACCAGTAGAAGCACGCTTACGTCAAAAAGTGTTGGAGATTGATGAAATGACTCAGGAACTGGGACGTCATATCCGTCGCTGGATGCTGGCCCAGGCTTTATCTCATGATCATGAATCGATGGAGATCCTGATTGGTGAAAAGGGATATCTACGTCAGTTCGAAAAATTTTCCAAGCCTTTGCTTAAAACTCTTCTCAGCAAAGGTTATGCACTTACTGAAGATACACTTGCTCAGTCCCGTGAATATATTAAAGAAACAGTTGAACAGCTGAACCAGACACTGATCGAGAATAAGGGCGCTTATTTTGCGGGATCACGTTTTAGTCTGGCTGATATTGCAGTCTGTTCAATGTTGGCACCTTTGTTGGCAATTTCCGGTACGCCGTGGGAGCGTGATAGTTTTGAATCAATGTCAGATGAATATCGGGATTATCAGACCTATCTCTCGGAATTGCCTTTAGGCCAATATATTAAAAACATCTATCGTCATGAACGTAATGCTCGTATTGATTGGCGCGGTGTATAAGTTAAATAGTGAAATAAAAAAACGCGCTTAAAGCGCGTTTTTTTATTTGATACTTAGCCCCAAGGGTTTGTGAGATCAATATCACTCTGTTTATTAAAGCCACTGAGAAGTGAGCTAAAGTCAAACTTCGGTAATGGACTGCCGCTCGAGATATTGGAAATTGTTTCTTTGATGGTCGGAATAATTTCAGTAATACTGATATTGTTATCAACTGAGCTACCACCTGAAATAAGATCACCTAATTCTGGAATAATGCTCGAACCTAAGTCGCCTAGACTTCCATCAAGTAAGCCTTCAAATGCATTTGAACCTAAACCATTGCCTAGGTCGCCTAAACCACCCAGTAAGCCACTCAGATCAGAGCTATCATTTGCACTCACGAGGCCACCAAGTAAATTGGTCAATTGTGAAAGGTCGAAGTTACCGCCATTATTGCTGAAGCCAGAAATAATATCGGTAATCGCACCTAGATCGAAGTCACCAAGACCACCAGAGCCACCAATTAGACCACCAACGAGTTGAGCGATCTGCGCGATATCAATATCACCATTCCCGCCAATCAGATTGCCGACTAGTCCTGCAATTGCGCCGATATCAACACCTTCAAGACCGCCAGAACTNTATCACCATTCCCGCCAATCAGATTGCCGACTAGTCCTGCAATTGCGCCGATATCAACACCTTCAAGACCGCCAGAACTGCCAATTAGACCGCCAACGAGTTGAGCGATCTGCGCGATATCAATATCGCCATTCCCGCCAATCAGATTGCCGACTAGTCCTGCAATTGCGCCAATATCAACATCTTCAAGACCGCCAGAACCACCGATTAAACCACCGACAAGCTGAGCGATCTGACCGATATCAATGTCACCGCCTTGCAGAAGGTTGCCAGCCAGGTCAGCAATTTTACTGAGATCTAAATTACCGGAACTGCCACCAATTAACCCACTGACTAATTTAATCACGGCATTTAAATCTAAATTTGATGTATTGTTACCCATTAAACTACCCAGCAGATTACTGATCGAACCCAGATCAAAACTGCCACCGTTGGCTTGAGTGAGTTTGCTAATTAAGCTGTTAATATCAAGTTTTGTAGCATTCGAACCGGTAAATTGAGTAATTAAATCAGTCAGGGAGCTTGAACTTAAACTCTTACCTGAAAGTAAGCTATTTAAGAGGGAGTCTAGGGAAGGAGTAGCGGGAGTAGAACCCGTGATAGAACCATAATGCCAGAAAGACTGCCACCTAATAAACCGCTAGGTAAACTCTTGTTTTGCGTTTCTGTCGTGAGCACCGGGCTGAGTTTACTTTTAATTGAACTAAAAATACTGAAAGCCATAACCGTTCCTTGCGTTTTTGTCTTGTTTTGATTATTTTGCGTTGTAAATAAAACGCCTAATTTTTATTTAATTTCTATACAAGTGTAAATTTAAGCATGAATAATCACGTTTTGAAAATAGTATTATTTGCCTGAATAAAGTTTTAAATAGATTAATTTATTATAAATAATAATGGTTTATTAGATATTTGCGTTTATCTAAAATATATTTTATGCGATGAATGACTATCGAAATGACTTAAATTTCCTCTAGATCATCATCTGGTATTTTTTTGCAAATATCTGGTAATTTATGAAAAAAATATCAATACTATGCGTAAAATAATGATGTATTTTAATAAAGTGGCAAGAGATTAAAGATGGAATTAGATCGTTTTGATAAGCACATTCTTGAAATTTTGACCCATGAAGATGTCAATTTGAATGAACTCTCTGAACGGGTGAATCTTTCGGTCAGCTCGGTTCACCGCCGTATTAAACAGTTGATTGACCATAATATTATTAGTGGTCTAAAACGGGAAATTAATTATCAAAAGCTTGGTTTCAGTCTGCATGTACTTTTGCAGGTTTCCTTAAGCAAACATGATAGTGACACTTTTGCCAAATTTCTGGGTGAGCTGGAAAGTATTCCTGAAGTGATTAATGCCTTTCTGGTAACAGGACAATCGGCAGATTTTATTGTCGAAGTAGTCGCACGTGATATGGAAAACTACAGTGAGATCCTGCTTAACAAAATCGGCAAGATTGAACATGTGGTCGCACTGCATTCCAGCTTCGTGATCAAGGAATATAATGTTTTTAACTGTAGTGGCTTACTCAATAAAGTTTAATTGAAGGAATAGCACTATCTAAATATTTGTCTCCGAATAACTAAGTAAATTGATTGAAATCACCTACAAAATGATTCCATAAGATAGATCAAAATAAAAAACGCACCCAAAGGTGCGTTTTTGTTTTCCTGAAGATTAAGCGTCTAGCTGAGCCAATACTTCTTCAGAGAATTCAACGTTGGTATAAACGTTTTGAACATCGTCCAGATCTTCAAGCATATCAATCATTTTCATGATTTTTTTCGCTTGATCTATATCCGTGATTTCAGCTTTGGTAGAAGGGCTCATCACAACTTCAGCATTATCAGATTTTAACCCTGCAGCAGCTAAAGCATCCTGAACTGTACCGAAGCTTTCTGGTGTAGTAACGACCAGGATTTCATCTTCATTAACTTCGATGTCTTCAGCACCAGCTTCAAGAGCGACCTCCATGATTTGATCTTCTAAAGACACATCTTCAAAAGTAATCTCACCACGTTTGGTGAACAAGAATGCAACTGAACCATTAGTCCCTAAGTTACCATCAGTTTTAGAGAAGCAGTGACGTACGTCAGGTACAGTGCGGTTCAGGTTGTCTGTCATTGTTTCTACAATTACGGCAACACCACCTACGCCATAACCTTCATAAGTTACTTCTTTAAGATCGTCGTTATCTTCGCCGCCTGCGCCACGTTGAATCGCACGGTTGATCACATCACGTGTCATATTTACAGACAATGCTTTTTCGACAACAGCACGTAAACGTGGGTTGCTACCCGCATCTGGTCCGCCGAGTTTTGCAGCAGTAGTTAATTCACGAATATATTTGGTAAAAAGTTTACCGCGGCTAGCATCTTGTTTTGCTTTACGATGCTTAATATTGGCCCACTTGGAATGACCCGCCATGCGAAATATGCTCCTTGTAGATTGGCTGTATGCCTATCGAATTGGGCAAATTCTACCATAAGGGCTTTTTTTAAAAAAAGAGCTTGGTTTTTAGATTTAACGATAATGACAAAAAAATAGACGCACTGAGAAATTTATTCGGGAATTAAAGGTAATAATTTAGCTTAAAAATAAAAAATATTTATTGTGTAAAAGAGTATAGAAGGAGAAGAAGAAATGAGATGTTAGGTCATGCATAACATCTCATGGACATACATTATTTTTTTTCAGGGATCACGATGTCCAGACCGACATTGTCTTTATAAAGCTGTTTCATTAAAGCCAGGTCATGTTCAAGGTCTGTTGGATAAATTTTTCCGAAAATGCCACCCTGTTTGGTTTTAGAGTTGGCATACATGAGTACAATCGGCACATTCGCTGCTTTGGCAATATGCCAAAAACCGGTACGAATTGGTCGACGCGCTTCACCATTTTTGGCACGAGTCGCTTCAGGTGCAATCACCAGATTGAATTTTTCATTGCTCTGAAAAAGTTCAACCATCTGGGTCACAATATCCTTGCTCGATTTACGATCTACCGGAATACCACCAATGCTTTCTAACAAGGGCTTAAATGGGCCTTTAAATAATTCTTTTTTAATCAAAGTATGAATTTTGATGTCGTACATCTGAAATAAGGCCAGAGAAAGCACGGCATCCATCATTGAAGTATGCTCAAAGCCCACAATCACTTGCTTGTCTTCAAGCACATTTGGTTCAACGTGATATTGCCAGCCTGCAAGTTTAAACGCAGATTCGCCAATGAATTTCTTAAACATAGGGGATGGAGTGTGTGAAAAAAACATAATTTGTGCTTGTTCTTATATTTCGTCAAGTGGAATTAATTTAAAAGCCTTAAATACATTCAAAAAGCAAGTGAATAAATATATGGAGTAATGGTTAATTAAGATCTAAAAACAATAACAAAATTAATTTTAATTAGTTAAACATCTTATAATAGATAAAAATACTCTTAAAAATGCTAAAAAATGGCTGTTCAGTACTAAAAATAGTTATTAGACTTTTGTCGAAGCCCAAGGATATGTTTCGGCTTTAAGACACTTCCAATCATGTTCGCGAGAGAGGATAAAGAATGACTTACTTAACGGCTTTGGTGCTCTCATTGTTCATTTTTGCACTCATTGTTGTATGGTCTTTGATCGAAATTTATCTGGATATGCGCAAAAAAGAGAATTTGGAGCACGAAGCTTAAGCTTTTAATTAATTTCATAGCTGAATTGATCCGGATATAAAAATTAATTCAGCCATTCAAAGTATGTAAATAATTATATATAAAAAGTATAAAAGCATAGTTGAGAGTTAATTTTTAAATATATTTTGATAGCAGCTCTGTTTTGTAAAGAAATGGAAATTTTCCTTCTGAATGACTATGAGAGCCTTCTAAAGTATGAGGAATTTCCAAAGTGTCTATTTTTTCTAATTTATAATTGCTGATGAAGTGTGCAAGTGGGCATAAAAAGGCTTGTCTTTTAAAAAAATCTTAGCTAGTATTCTTGTCGCCTAAACCTATTGATAAATAAGGTTTTCAGCATATAGGGCCTATAGCTCAGTTGGTTAGAGCAGCGGACTCATAATCCGTTGGTCGACAGTTCAAGTCTGTCTGGGCCCACCAGTTTTTTGTAATCATATGCACAGTTTTGTAATGATTTAATATATAAACCCATGAATTATAATGATTCATGGGTTTTTTATTTCTGCTTTTTGCACAACTATGTTTGGCTATGCACAGCTTTATTTGGCCCTCTTGTGTATCCAATCTTGTATCCGATACTCTTTCTGCATTACTCGGATACAAGAGATTCTGCTATGAAAAGAACGGCTTTAGATAACATCAAACAAATCAAAGATACCCACCTTCTTAATCTTGAACCTGAGGATAAGGAGTATCGTATTTCATGTGATGCTGGGCTTTATTTTCGTGTATCACCAAAAGGAAAAAAAACTTGGCAAGTCCGCTTTAAGGATGAGGTAGGGAAGTGGAAATGGCACAGTATTGGAAGTTATCCGCAGTTATCGCTTGTAGCAGCTAAACTTGAAGCTTCAACTATTTTTCTTAAGTTACAGCAAAATGAAAAAGTATTAACAAAAAAAGAAATTGAATTGCAAAAGATTGAGGAACAACAACTTAATTTAAAAAGTTTGATGTATGACTGGCTTGATACTAAGAAAACAACTTGGGCTGCAATAACAATAAAGAAAGAAACTCAATCAATTGAAAAACGTATCTTATCTGTTTTTGGTGAATTGGATTTCACCAAAATTTCACCTCAACAATGGCTGACATTTTTTCAGGATATGCTTAGAAGTGAAAGTATTTACAATCGTGTAGAGAAACTAGTTTCACATTGTCGCAATGCCTATGATCTTGCAAAGTTTCATGGACAAATAGAGTCGAACCCTTTGGATGGAATTTTGAAGTATCTTGATAAAGGTAGTAAAGGGAATATGAAGCATGTCAGTCTTCAGGAACTGCCCGAGTTGGTGCAGTCTATTCGAAGCTATAGAAATTCGCATACAGCAATTGCTTTAGAGTTACTTGTTATTCTTTTTCCTCGACCACAAGAATTGCGTTATGCAAAATGGCAAGATTTTGACTTTGAGAAAAAAATCTGGATAAAGCCTGCCGAAACAATGAAATGTGGTATTACCCATGTTGTACCTTTACCAAAACAGGCAATAGAACTGTTATTTAAATTAAAAGAAATTAGGACAGTATCGGATTTTTTATTTCCTAGCAGAGACAGCCTTATACAGCCAATGAGTGAAGCAACTTTAAATAATGCTTTGAAAAATCTAGGCTATCGAGGCCGTCAAAGTCCACATGGATTTCGACATATTGCAAGTACTGCCTTAAATAATCAATTCAGTGATAAAGAACAAGTTATTGAAGCATGTTTAGCTCATAAAAAACATGGTGTAAAAGCTGTGTATGATAAATCCACGCATTTAGGGGAACGTATTGAAATTATGCAATGGTGGGCTGATTATTTAGAACAGTTATGTTTCTAATAGTGATTAAGACAAGCATTGCTTAAATCTCTATTGGATGTATGATTAATGCATTAAATAACAATGGTCTAGATACAATGAAAGTCACATCTTTAGAATTAAAGGATGTTGGGGGAATCCCATACCTAAAATTAGAGGAAATTAATCCACGAATGAATATTATTTGTGGAGAAAATGGGGTTGGGAAAACAACGGTTCTTGAAACCATAGGACATATTTTTACAAATCAACATACTCCAACTCTAAAAAAGAAAATAAATTCTGAAAATGCTTTGATTGTAGCTTTTGTTTTAGATGATCATAATAATATGCAAAATACCCAAATCACGCTTTATGAACATGAGCCTCAAAAAACTTTTCATATACCTGGGCTAGGTGCATATTCAAAGAAATTACTCTCTTTTAAAGTTGATCGTACTTTTACATATCAAAGAATTGATGCGATAAGAAAAGATGAAGATAAGAATGAACATCATACAAGTCAGCAGTCGATCACGGGAATTAATTATCATGATATAAAAACGTGGTTTATTCACCGACATTTATATTCAGTTCATCCACAAGCACTAGAAAAAGAACAATTAGAAAATTTTGAATTTGCAAAAAGTTGTTTTTCTATTTTAAATAATAATTTTACATTTAGTAGGGTTGATCCCAATGAGAATGAAATCATGATAAACACTCCAAGCGGAGAAATTTATTATGAGTATTTATCTTCTGGATTTAAGTCAACAATATCTATTGTATTCGGAATTATTAAAGAAATAGAAATGCGCTTCAAAGCACCTTACATGATTGCACAAGATTTCGATGGAATAATATTAATTGATGAAATTGAACTTCATCTTCATCCAGAATGGCAAGGTCGTATTTGCTCGGTTCTTAAAGAAGTGTTTCCTGAAGCTCAGTTTTTTATCTCAACTCATAGTCCTCATGAACCGTACCGGGTTTGTC
>NZ_MODX01000014.1:0-76604 GCF_001866125.1 Acinetobacter sp. LCT-H3
TATCTCGCGTTACTGCATAATATAGTATAAGATATTGACTGGAGCCCCGGCTCCAGTCTGTCTTTTTGAAGGTCAGTAGTTCAATTGGTAGAGCGTCGGTCTCCAAAACCGAATGTTGGGGGTTCGAGTCCCTCCTGACCTGCCATCATTTTTTCTTAAAAGACGCTTGATGTCGGCAAATCTGGTCATATAATAAGTCGCGAAACCTACGACGAGTACAAAAATGTCGAATGATAAATCACGTGACGCAATGAGCGGCGCGGCAATTCCCCAAAGAAATAATCCTGCTGTAGATGTAAAAACCGGTTCTCCATTGGACATTGTTCTATGGGTTATCGCCTTGATTTTATTGATGGGTGCAATGATGGTAAATCAATATTTGCCAGCGTACTGGGCACCAGCGAATGATATTTGGGTTCGTGTTGGGGTGATTTTGGCTTGTATCGTGGGCGCTTTAGGTTTATTATACGCCACCCATCAAGGCAAAGGCTTTGTTCGACTGCTGAAAGACGCACGAATTGAGCTCCGTCGAGTGACTTGGCCTACCAAACAAGAGACAGTGACCACCTCATGGCATGTTCTTGTTGTTGTTGTCATTGCAGCCGTTGTTTTATGGTGTTTTGACTACGTATTAGGCTGGTTAATGAAGTTTATTATCGGGTAAGAGAGCTATGAAACGTTGGTACATTATTCATGCCTATTCTGGTTATGAAAAACAAGTGATGCGTTCGCTTAATGATCGAATCCAGCGTAGCGCTGTTGCCGATAGCTTTGGTGAAGTCCTGGTCCCTACTGAGGAAGTAGTGGAAATGAAGGATGGCAAGAAACGTAAATCAGAGCGTAAGTTCTTTCCAGGCTATGTATTGGTCGAAATGGAAATGAACGATGAAACCTGGCACATTGTTAAAGAATGTCCAAAAGTATTAGGTTTTATTGGTGGTACGGCAGAAAAGCCGGCACCAATTACACAAAAAGAAGCTGATGCGATTCTTGCGCGTGTACGCAATACTGGTGAAGCACCTCGTCCTAAGACGATGTTTGAACCAGGCGAAGAATTACTCGTGATTGACGGTCCATTCACAGACTTTAAAGGTGTGGTGGAAGAGGTTCAGTACGAAAAGTCACGCTTAACGCTGACAATCAATGTATTTAACCGACCAACTCAGGTTGAATTGGAATTTCGCCAAGTCGAAAAAACAATCTAATCGGTATTGGTTGAAAACGCCCGATTTGTTGAAGGATCGGGCATTGTTGTTGTAACGGTTATCGTTACGTAGAATCATTGGGGAGCCTAGCGGCGTTTGCACCCAGAGGTAATTTGAAATGGCTAAGAAGATTGACGGCTATATCAAGCTGCAAGTTCCAGCTGGTAAAGCGAATCCATCTCCACCGATTGGTCCTGCACTGGGTCAACGTGGTGTTAACATCATGGCGTTCTGTAAAGAATTCAACGCTGCTACTCAAAAGCTTGAAGCTGGTCTGCCAATCCCAGTCGTGATCACTGTGTACAACGACAAGTCGTTCACTTTCATCATGAAAACTCCACCTGCTGCGATTCTTCTTAAGAAAGCTGCTGGTATCCAAAAAGGTTCGGCTGTACCTAACAAAACTAAAGTTGGTAAGTTGACTCGTGCTCAGTTAGAAGAAATTGCGACTACTAAAGAACCAGATCTTACTGGTGCTGATTTAGACGCACGTGTTCGTACCATTGCTGGTTCTGCACGTTCTATGGGCTTGGAAGTGGAGCTATAAGACATGGCAAAGTTAACTAAACGTCAAAAAGCCATTGCTGCTGCTATTGAAGCGCAAAAAGTTTACACTTTAGAAGAAGCTGTAGAAGTTCTTACTAACCTTCCAGCTGCGAAATTCAAAGAATCTTTGGATATCGCTGTTAATCTAGGTGTTGACCCTCGTAAATCTGACCAGGTTGTTCGTGGCGCGACTACTCTTCCTGCAGGTACTGGTAAAACTGTACGTGTAGCTGTATTCGCTCAAGGCGCTGCTGCAGAAGCTGCTAAAGCTGAAGGCGCAGACGTTGTTGGTTTCGACGATCTTGCTGAAAGCATCCAAGCGGGTAACCTTGATTTCGACGTAGTCATTGCTGCTCCAGATGCAATGCGCGTTGTAGGTAAACTTGGTACGATTCTTGGTCCACGTGGCTTAATGCCAAACCCTAAAGTGGGTACTGTAACTCCTGACGTTGCTACTGCAGTTAAAAATGCAAAAGCTGGTCAAGCACGTTACCGTGTAGACAAAGCGGGTATCATCCACGCTGCGATCGGTCAAGTAGGTTTCTCTGCTGAAGCTGTTCGTCAAAACGTTGAAGCTCTTGTAGCTGACCTTAAGAAAGCAAAACCTGCTACTTCTAAAGGTATTTACATCCAAAAGATCACTCTAAGCTCTACTATGGGTCCTGGTCTGATCGTTGATGTTCAAAACGTTTCTAAATAAGTTTAACTTATACAGAATTTTAAAGCCCTGAGTGAAAATCAAAGCGCCGCTTTGATTTTCACGCAAGAAACGCTCCGTCTCTTGTGAACTTAGGCAGACTTTGAATTGATAAATGAGAATTTATCAGCGTCAAAGACCTCAGGCGAGGGGAGTTTTATGCTCTTCTCTTAATAGTCTAGCCTGCGTAGACGCGGTGGTGTGATTTGTTCATCCTCCGCGTGTAGGTCCAGTGATGGACTTGCGAATTGGGAGTGTACTTCTTTGAAGTACATAAATCACCGTTAGGAGGTTTTACAATGGCTCTTCTTATTGAAGGCAAAAAACAGATCGTAGCTGAAGTTGCTGAAGTTGCTTCTACTGCATTTGCCGCTGTTGTTGCTGACTACCAAGGTTTAACAGTTGAGCAATTAACTGCTCTACGTGTTGAAGCTCGTAAACTAGGTGTTCACACACGTATCGTGCGTAACACTTTGGCTAAACGTGCTCTTCAAGATACTCAATTCAATATCTTGAACGACAACCTTGTTGGCCCAACAATCTTAGCTTTCTCGACTTCTGAAGACGACATGGGTGCAGCTGCACGCTTGTTCGAAGAATTCGCAAAAACTAACAAAGCATTTGAACTTAAAGCTGCTGCATTTGATGGCAAGGTTTATCAAGGTGCTGAAGTTAGCGTGATCGCGAATCTTCCGAACCAAGAAAAAGCGCTTACTATGCTTGCAAACGTTCTTCAAGCTCCTATTTCGAAATTGGGTCGCCTTATTACTGCGCTCAAAGAGAAAAACGAGTCAGAAGCTGCTTAAGCTTAAATTTATTTCCACACCATTCAATTTCCATTTGGAGTTATTCTCATGGCTTTAACTAACGAAGAAATCCTAAACGCAGTTGCAGAAAAAACTGTTCTTGAACTTGTTGAACTAATCTCTGCTTTCGAAGAGAAATTCAACGTATCTGCTGCTGCTGTAGCTGTTGCTGCTGCTCCAGGCGCTGCTGCTGCTGCTGAAGAACAATCAGAATTCAATGTTGAGTTGACTTCTTTCGGTGCGAACAAAGTTGCTGTAATTAAAGCGGTTCGTGAAGCTACTGGCCTTGGCTTGAAAGAAGCTAAAGACATGGTTGAAGGCGCACCTGCTGTTCTTAAAGAAGGCGTTTCTAAAGAAGAAGGCGAAGAGCTTAAGAAGAAACTTGAAGAAGCTGGTGCTACAGTTACTCTTAAGTAATTTCTTAAGGGAGTCGGTTTTTTTATAATCGACTCCAAAAATTGGCTGATGGCTCTTGGGTCATCAGCCTTTTTGCGTTACAATAATCGGCTCGATTTTTGTTTGCATGATAGAAATTCATACAAATTTAAAAAACAAACATAATTGATCAAATGCTTACCAATATTTTTGCAGTAAAAAATATTGTTAAGCGTTTTAATACCACTAAAAATTGCAGCATTTGTAAAAGTGGTGGCCATATCGGCCAGCGTAATTCCTTCTGAGCCCGTTCTGCAGGCGGGCTTAGTTTACACTTTCCGAGGACTCCAGATGGCATACTCATATACCGAAAAGAAACGGATCCGTAAGAATTTTGGTAAATTGCCTAGCGTTATGGATGCTCCGTACTTGCTCTCGATTCAAGTCGACTCGTACAGAACATTCTTACAAGATGGCAAATCACCAAAAAACCGCGAAGATATCGGTCTCCAAGCCGCATTTCGTTCAGTTTTTCCTATTGAAAGTTATTCTGGCAATGCTGCTTTAGAATTTGTTGAGTATAGTCTTGGTAAGCCTGAGTTTGATGTACGCGAATGTATTCTTCGTGGCTCAACTTATGCAGCACCAATGCGTGTGAAGATTCGTTTGATCTTAAAAGATCGTGAAACGAAATCGATCAAAGACGTACGTGAACAAGAAGTCTATATGGGCGAAATGCCATTGATGACGGATAACGGTACTTTCGTAATTAACGGTACCGAGCGTGTAATCGTATCTCAATTACACCGTTCACCAGGCGTATTCTTTGACCACGATAAAGGTAAAACTCACTCAAGTGGTAAAGTCCTTTATTCTGCGCGTATCATTCCTTACCGTGGTTCATGGTTAGACTTTGAATTCGATGCCAAAGACCTAGTCTATGTACGTATTGACCGTCGTCGTAAATTGCTTGCGACTGTAGTACTTCGTGCGTTGGGTTATAATAACGAACAAATTCTGAACATGTTCTATGAGAAAGTGCCTGTATATCTTGATATGGGTAGCTATCAGATTGACCTTGTTCCAGAACGCCTGCGTGGTGAAATGGCACAATTTGATATTGCTGACAAAGACGGCAAGATCATTGTTGAGCAAGGTAAACGTATTAACGCACGTCACGTACGTCAAATGGAAGCTTCAGGTCTTGAAAAACTTGCAGTGCCTGATGAATACCTGTACGAACGTATCACTGCTGAAGACATCCAGTTAAAAGATGGCGATGTGATCGCGGCCAATACTGTATTAAGTCATGAAATCATGGTGAAGATTGCAGAAGGCGGCGTGAAGCAGTTCAACTTGCTGTTCACAAATGACATCGACCGTGGTTCATTCATCGCGGATACATTGCGTGCCGATACGACGACAGGTCGTGAAGAAGCACTTGTAGAAATCTACAAAGTAATGCGTCCAGGCGAGCCACCAACAAAAGAAGCTGCTGAAAACCTGTTTAACAACTTGTTCTTCTCTTCTGAGCGTTATGACCTGTCTCCAGTGGGTCGTATGAAGTTCAACCGTCGTTTGGGTCGTCCTTACGAAGTGGGTACAGACCAGAAGTCACGTGAAGTTGAAGGTATTCTCTCGAATGAGGATATCACTGATGTACTGAAAACATTAGTTGAAATCCGTAACGGTAAGGGTGAAGTCGACGATATCGACCACTTGGGTAACCGTCGTGTTCGTTCTGTTGGTGAAATGACAGAAAACCAATTCCGTGTGGGTCTGGTTCGTGTAGAACGTGCTGTTAAAGAGCGTCTGTCACAAGCTGAAACTGATAACCTGTCTCCGCAAGACTTGATCAATGCGAAGCCAGTGGCTGCTGCAATCAAAGAATTCTTTGGTTCAAGCCAGTTGTCCCAGTTCATGGACCAAAACAACCCGTTGTCTGAAATTACACACAAACGTCGTGTATCAGCGCTTGGGCCTGGTGGTTTGACGCGTGAACGTGCTGGCTTCGAAGTACGTGACGTACATCAAACTCACTACGGTCGTGTTTGTCCAATTGAAACGCCTGAAGGTCCAAATATTGGTTTGATCAACTCGCTTTCTGTATATGCAAAATGTAACAACTTTGGTTTCCTGGAAACTCCATACCGTAAAGTTGTTGATGGTCGTGTAACGGATGAAGTTGAATACCTGTCTGCAATCGAAGAAGTAGGTACTGTTATCGCACAGGCCGACTCTGCAATCGATAAAGATGGCAACCTGACTGAAGAATTCGTATCTGTACGTCACCAAGGTGAATTCGTACGTATTCCACCAGAAAAAGTGACGCATATGGATGTATCTGCTCAGCAGGTCGTGTCTGTAGCTGCATCACTGATCCCGTTCCTTGAACACGATGATGCGAACCGTGCATTGATGGGTTCAAACATGCAACGTCAGGCAGTTCCTACGTTAATCGCTGACAAGCCACTGGTTGGTACCGGTATGGAAGCGAACGTAGCACATGACTCTGGTGTATGTGTGATCGCGAAACGTGGTGGCCGTATTGAATATGTAGACGCTTCTCGTGTCGTGATTCGTGTCAACGAAGACGAAATGGTTGCGGGCGAAGCAGGTGTAGATATCTACAACCTGATCAAATACACCCGTTCTAACCAGAACACTTGTATCAACCAGAAAGTTCTTGTGAACATGGGCGATAAAGTGGGTCGCGGTGACGTTCTTGCTGATGGTCCATCGACTGATGGCGGTGAACTGGCACTGGGTCAAAACATGCGCGTAGCATTCATGACCTGGAACGGTTACAACTATGAAGACTCGATCTTGTTATCTGAGCGTGTACTTCAGGAAGACCGTTTAACGTCTATCCACATCCAGGAACTTTCATGTGTTGCACGTGATACCAAACTGGGTGCTGAAGAAATTACTGCCGATATCCCGAACGTGGGTGAAGCTGCTCTGTCTAAACTGGATGAGTCTGGTATCGTTTATATCGGTGCTGAAGTGACTGCTGGTGACATCCTGGTAGGTAAAGTAACGCCTAAAGGTGAAACACAACTTACTCCGGAAGAAAAATTGCTACGTGCAATCTTCGGTGAAAAAGCAGCTGACGTAAAAGACTCTTCTTTACGTGTTCCATCGGGTACTAAAGGTACCGTGATTGACGTTCAAGTGTTTACACGTGATGGTCTTGAAAAAGATGAACGTGCGCAAGCAATTGAAAAAGCTCAGCTTGATGCTTACCGTAAAGACTTGAAAGAAGAATACAAAATCTTTGAAGAAGCAGCACGTGAACGTATTGTTCGTCTGTTGAAAGGTCAGGAATCTAACGGTGGTGGCACAACTAAACGCGGTGACAAACTGTCTGAAGACGTTCTGTCTGGTTTAGAGCTTGTTGATCTGTTAGACATCCAACCAGTAGATGAAGCAATCGCTGAGCGTTTAACGCAAATTCAAGTTTTCTTGAAAGAGAAGAGCCTTGAAATTGATGAGAAATTTGCTGAGAAGAAACGCAAATTATCTACAGGCGATGAACTTACAACTGGCGTACTGAAAGTTGTTAAGGTTTATCTAGCGGTTAAACGTCGTATCCAGCCTGGTGATAAGATGGCGGGTCGTCACGGTAACAAGGGTGTTGTATCTAACATCTTGCCGGTAGAAGACATGCCGCACGATGCAAACGGTGTACCTGTTGATATCGTATTGAACCCGCTAGGCGTACCGTCACGTATGAACGTGGGTCAGATTCTTGAAACTCACTTGGGTATGGCGGCGAAAGGTCTTGGCGACAAAATTGACAAGATGCTTCAAGAGCAACGTACGGTACTTGAGCTTCGTGAATTCTTAGACAAGATTTACAACAAAGTAGGCGGCGAGCAAGAAGATCTTGATAGCCTGACTGATGATGAAATCTTGGCATTGTCTGGTAACTTGCGTAAAGGTGTTCCTTTGGCAACTCCAGTATTCGACGGTGCTGAAGAATCGCAAATCAAAGAATTGTTAGAGCTTGGTGGCATTTCACGTACTGGTCAAACAGTATTGTATGATGGCCGTACTGGTGAACGTTTCGACCGTCCGGTAACTGTAGGTTACATGTACATGCTGAAACTGAACCACTTGGTTGACGACAAGATGCATGCGCGTTCTACTGGTTCTTACTCTCTAGTAACGCAACAGCCGCTTGGTGGTAAAGCACAATTCGGTGGTCAGCGTTTCGGTGAGATGGAAGTATGGGCACTTGAAGCATACGGTGCAGCATATACACTCCAGGAAATGCTTACTGTGAAATCGGATGACGTTGAAGGTCGTACCCGTATCTATAAGAATATTGTAGATGGTAACCATTACATGGACCCAGGTATGCCTGAATCGTTCAACGTATTGACCAAAGAGATCCGTTCTTTAGGTATCAACATTGAACTGAAAAATGGTGACTAAGAAATCTCCCCTGACCCCTCTTTGAGAAAGAGGGGAGAAGTCCCCCCTTTTTTTAAAGGGGGATTTAGGGGGATTCTTAAAATTCCCAAATTTCAGTAAAAAACAATATTTGTGACCCAGTTGTTGAGTGAAAATCTCCACAACACACGGAGAAAAAAATTGAAAGACTTGCTCGATATCATGCGCAAAAAGACGGATTCAGACGGTCATGCTCCAGTAGAGTTTGATCGCATCCGTATTGGTCTTGCGTCACCAGAAATGATTAAGTCGTGGTCTCATGGTGAAGTTAAAAAGCCTGAAACCATCAACTACCGTACATTCAAGCCAGAACGTGATGGTTTATTCTGTGCCAAAATCTTTGGTCCAGTAAAAGATTACGAATGCTTGTGTGGTAAATACAAGCGTATGAAATACAAAGGCGTCATTTGTGAAAAATGTGGCGTTGAAGTAACAACTGCAAAAGTTCGTCGTGAACGTATGGGTCACATCGAGCTGGCTTCTCCAGTTGCACACATCTGGTTCCTGAAATCACTACCTAGCCGTATCGGTCTTTTATTAGACATGACGCTACGTGATATCGAACGCGTATTGTATTTCGAATCTTACGTTGTAACCGATCCTGGTATGACTCCATTTGAGAAATACCAGCTTCTAAATGATGAAGAGTACTTCAATGCCTTAGAAGAACACGGTGACGAATTCACAGCGAAAATGGGCGCGGAAGCAGTTCAGGACTTGTTGAAAGACATCGATCTTGAAGCCGAAATTTCTCGCCTGCGTGAAGAGATTCCTGTAACAACTTCTGAAACTAAGTTGAAAAAAGCGTCTAAGCGTTTGAAACTTATGGAAGCGTTCAAAGAATCGAATAACAAGCCAGAATGGATGGTAATGAACGTACTTCCAGTACTTCCACCAGATCTTCGCCCGCTTGTGCCACTTGAAGGTGGTCGTTTCGCGACTTCTGATTTGAACGACCTTTACCGTCGTGTGATCAACCGTAACAACCGTTTGAAGCGTCTTCTTGACCTTGCAGCGCCAGACATTATCGTACGTAACGAAAAACGTATGCTTCAAGAGTCTGTGGATGCATTGTTAGACAACGGTCGTCGTGGTCGTGCAATTACCGGTTCGAACAAACGTCCTCTTAAATCTTTGGCAGACATGATCAAAGGTAAACAAGGTCGTTTCCGTCAAAACTTACTTGGTAAGCGTGTTGACTACTCGGGTCGTTCGGTAATTACTGTAGGTCCAAACTTACGTCTTCACCAATGTGGTCTTCCGAAGAAAATGGCGCTTGAACTGTTCAAGCCGTTCATCTTTGCGAAATTACAAGCATCTGGCCAAGCGACTACCATTAAAGCTGCGAAGAAAATGGTTGAGCGCGAAACTCCAGAAGTTTGGGACGTACTTGCATCTGTGATCCGTCAGCATCCAGTCATGTTGAACCGTGCGCCAACACTTCACCGTCTAGGTCTTCAAGCGTTTGAACCTATCCTGATTGAAGGTAAAGCGATCCGTCTTCACCCGTTAGTTTGTGCGGCATTTAACGCCGACTTCGACGGTGACCAAATGGCGGTACACGTACCATTAACACTTGAAGCTCAGTTAGAAGCTCGTGCGTTAATGATGTCAACCAACAACATCTTGTCTCCAGCGAACGGTGAACCAATTATCGTACCGTCTCAGGACGTTGTGTTGGGTTTGTATTACATCACACGTGATGCAATCAATGCCAAAGGTGAAGGCATGGTGTTCGCGGATACTCACGAAGTAAACCGTGCACTTGCAACTGGTCAGGTTGATCTACACGCTCGCGTGAAAGCACGTGTACACCAAACTGTGATTGATGAAGATGGCAACCGTCGTCAAGAAACCATCATTGTTGATACAACCCCTGGTCGTTGTCTGCTTTGGGAAGTTGTTCCTGAAGGTATGGACTTCCAGCAAATTAACGTTGAGATGACCAAAAAGAACATCTCGAAGTTAATCAACTCTTGCTACCGTAAATTGGGTCTGAAAGATACTGTTATCTTCGCTGACCAGTTGATGTACCTAGGCTTCCGTCAAGCGACGCGTTCAGGTGTATCGGTTGGTATGGAAGACATGCTGATTCCACCAAACAAACAGGCAATTATTGGTAAAGCTGAAGCTGAAGTTCGTGAAATCGAACAGCAGTTCGAACAAGGTTTCGTAACTGCCGGCGAACGTTATAACAAAGTCGTCGATATCTGGGCACGTACCAACGACCAGGTAGCGAAAGCGATGATGGACAACTTGTCTTACACGACTGTTAAGAACAAACAGGGTGAAGATGAGAAACAGAAATCATTCAACAGCATCTACATGATGTCTGACTCCGGTGCCCGTGGTTCCGCAGCTCAGATTCGTCAGTTGGCTGGTATGCGTGGTCTGATGGCGAAGCCGGATGGCTCGATCATTGAAACGCCAATTAAAGCGAACTTCCGTGAAGGTCTGACAGTACTTCAGTACTTCATTTCAACACACGGTGCGCGTAAAGGTTTGGCCGATACAGCACTAAAAACTGCGAACTCTGGTTACTTGACTCGTCGTCTGGTAGACGTTGCGCAAGACTTGGTCATCACTGAGCCAGATTGTGGTACTTATGATGGTCTTGTAATGACGCCGTTCATTCAAGGCGGTGACGTGATCGAGAACCTGGGTACTCGAGTACTGGGTCGTGTCGTTGCTGAAGACGTTAAGAAAGTGGGTACAGACGAAGTTCTTCTTCCTCGTAACACGTTAATTGACGAGAAACTGGCTACGTTCATTGAAAACGCGGGTATTGACGAAATCAAAGTACGTTCAGTTGTAAACTGTGCCTCTACTTTCGGTGTATGTGCGAAATGTTACGGTCGTGACTTGGCACGTGGTCATCAAGTGAACCCTGGTGAATCTGTGGGTGTAATGGCTGCTCAATCAATTGGTGAGCCAGGTACACAGTTAACCATGCGTACGTTCCACGTGGGTGGTGCTGCGAGCCGAACTTCTGCTGCAAACAGCGTACAAGTTCGTAACAAAGGTACTGTACGTTTCCACAATGTAAAAACTGTACAACACGCGAAAGGTCACTTGGTATCAACTTCACGTTCAGGTGAAATCGGTATTGCAGATGATCTAGGTCGTGAGCGCGAACGTTATAAGATCCCTTACGGTGCATCTATCTTGCTGAAAGATGGCGAATCTGTAGAGGCTGGCGGTATCGTGGCGACTTGGGATCCGCATACACATCCACTGGTAACAGAAGTAGCTGGTAAAGTGCGCTTCAGCCAGATTGCTGATGGTGTAACTGCAACATCGAAAACTGATGATGCAACTGGTATGACGACTGTTGAGATCTTGCCTGTTACAGCGCGTCCTGCTTCTGGTAAAGATTTACGTCCTGCTGTTGTGCTTGACACAGTAGATGGTGGCGAACAGTTCTACTTCTTGCCACAAAACACAATTCTTTCTGTCCGTGATGGCGAAACAATTGGTGTGGGTGATGTAATCGGTCGTGTACCACAAGAATCTTCACGTACGCGTGATATTACCGGTGGTCTGCCGCGTGTAGCTGACTTGTTCGAAGCACGTAAGCCTAAAGAGCATGCGATCCTTGCAGAAGTGTCTGGTATCGTAAGCTTCGGTAAAGAGACCAAAGGTAAGAACCGTCTGGTAATTACTCCGGATGATGGTTCAGAGATCTACGAAGAACTGATTCCGAAATGGCGTACCATTAACGTGTTCGAAGGCGAACATGTGAACCGTGGTGAAACTATTTCTGATGGTCCACAGAACCCGCATGACATCTTACGTCTGAAAGGTGAAGTGGCGTTGACCAATTACATCGTGAATGAAGTTCAGGACGTTTACCGTCTGCAAGGTGTAAAAATCAACGATAAGCACATCGAAGTGATCGTACGTCAAATGTTGCGTAAAGTTGAAATCACTGATGGTGGTGATTCTAGCTTCATCAAAGGCGAACAGGTGGATTACATCCGCGTTGCTCAAGAGAACCAAGCATTGCTTGCTCAGAACAAGTTCCCTGCGAAGTTTGAACGTCAATTGATGGGTATTACCAAAGCGTCACTTTCTACTGACTCGTTCATCTCTGCTGCATCGTTCCAGGAAACAACTCGTGTGTTAACTGAAGCGGCTGTAACAGGTAAAGAAGATGATCTACGCGGTCTGAAAGAAAACGTAGTTGTAGGTCGTCTGATCCCAGCGGGTACAGGTCTGGCTTACCACTTGGAGCGTCGTCGCCAAGAAGCAGAAGCTGCAGAATTTGAACTGCATAATGACTTCTCTGATGTAGACCAAGCGCTTAGCCAAGCATTTAATGATGAGTTTAACGGTCTGTAATCAGACACTTTAAATCAGAAAAAGCCACCTTCGGGTGGCTTTTTTTATTGCTGGATGTTGTCAAGTCAGCGACTTTAAACAATGATTTGAAATCAAACCCTAAAATATGCCAGTATTTCTGAGGAAAACATAAACTTAAAATGGGAACAATAAGATGAAAAATTTAGCAATCTCAGTTGTACTACTGCTAGCACTCGGTTTGACAGCGTGTTCTAAAGATCAAGCAGAAAATACAGCACCTGGCGACACTACAGCTGCGGATGAAACTGAAGTTGTAGATCAAACAGCTGCAAATGAAGAAGCTCAACCTTTGGATGCGGCACCATTAGAAACAGATGACGTTGCAACATCAGAAGCTGTTACTCAATAAAGTAAAACAAGCTTTACATCTATTTAGGCACTGATCATTGCTACTTATTAATCCATACCGATGATCTGTAGTACAAGTGCCGCTTGTTAAGCTCAGGTCTTATTTTTTTTATTGAGAGGGAAAAATGCGTTCTATAAGTAAAAAATTAGCGGTTACCACATTATTCGTAGTCTCAACTGTTTCATTTGCAGCGCCCATGCCCAATACTATTATGGTTGAGGATAAAGCTGTGGTTCCTGTACTAAAAACTGAAGTGCTGCGTCGGGTAGAAGGACAGCAACCTGTACGTCATGTTGAAGCCACGATTCTGGAAATCACCAATAAAGGCAAGGATATTGTTGCTAAAGAAGTGGTATTTGATGACACTCTGGTGCAGTTCTCAGATAAAAAAATGTCAATTCCAGTGATTCAAAAGGGGGGGCGTGATTGTTCCCACCTCTAAAATTGAATTCAATACGACATTGAAGCAGGACGGTGAAATCCTCCAGCAAACCAGAATTATTGATGCTGAAGGTATCGAGTTTAAAAAGATCAGGCTGAACCTGTAAAACGTACTCTACAATTGCAGCAACATACTGGTACGGATAAAACCAAGGTAACGCATACCGTGATGACTGAAGATGGTGCAACCTCTCATGATTTGCTCATGGTAGATACTGCGGAATAAACTTAAAAGATCCAATTTCATGTGCTATTTACAAAATAGCGTAGGGGGAGTTTCAAGATTTAACATCTTGTTATAAATCGCTCCTTAAATTCCGGTTACTCTTAACTCATAAGACAGAGGAATCGAACAGGGAGCTGGATCATGAAAAAGTTAATTGGCGTAGTGGCTGCGGTGACAGTTTCAACCTTTATGTTAGCAGGTTGTGAAAATATGTCTGCCCGTGATCAACGTGTAGGTGCTGCAGCACTCGGTGGCGCAGTCGGTGGTGGTGTGGGTAATAGTGTCGGCGGTGGCTGGGGTTCTGCTATTGGCGGTGGTGCCGGTGCCGCTGTCGGAAGTAAGACTCAAGGCGGCTCTAACCGCAATGCAACCTACAGTGGTGTAGGCGGTGCTGTGGGCTCAGCCGTTGGTAAGAGTATTTTTGGTGGTAACGCTGGTGCAGCAATCGGTGGTGCGATCGGCGGTGGTGCAGGCGCGGCGATTGAGCAACGCCGTTAATCACAGCCCTATCTGGTATTAATATATAAAAGCGCCTGTACAGGCGCTTTTATTTTGTTGATCCAATTTCTATTTATTTTTAAAGAGAGCCTTAGGTTTTTTACGACGGATATATATGGTCTTTTTTACCTCTGCAATACGCACACCTGAATCATCATAAATATCGACCTGATAGTTACGATAGACAGGAGCATGATCAGCCGCCAAATTCATAATAGTTTTCACTTCTTCAGCATCAATGCGTATGTCTGCATACACGGTTCCGCGGCCTGGAGAGAGGAACTGGATGGTCGCTTCTTTATCCCAGACAATATATTTTGGTCCCAAATGATGCATCAGCAGCAACATGTAAAAGGGATCGACCATGGAATACAGGCTACCCCCAAAATGTACGCCGACAATATTCTGGTTTTTACGAGTTAGTGGCATTTTCACGCGAATATGATAATTGGCATAATCCAGTTCATCAATTTCGATACCCGCTCCACGATAGGGTGCATAGCGGTTTAAGATAAATTTAGTGACCAAAGGCAGGCTTTGAATTTTACGTAATAGGCTCATACTGACATTCTTTTTTCTTGTATAGCTATGCATACTAGAACAACAAAATTGTGATGGCATTGATAAATCATGCCGAGTTATAAAATAAACGGTCAATAACAATAAAGGAAGACCAGATGGAAACACAAACTCAATGGGTGGCAACCAGTGATCAGCAGCGTCTTGCAGTAAGAACCTTTGGTGATATCAGCAAGCCTGCTTTGGTTTTGGTGCATGGCTATCCGGATCATCAGGAGGTCTGGAAAAATGTAATTGTCTATCTGCCGGATTATTTTATCGTTACTTATGATGTGCGTGGCGCAGGGGATTCATCCATTCCCAAATATATCCGTGATTATCGTCTGGAGCGTCTGAGTATGGATCTGGAGGAAGTGGTGAATGCCGTTCTTCCAAGACAATCTTTTCATTTGGTTGCCCATGACTGGGGTTCGATTCAATCCTGGGAGTCGGTGACCGACCCAAGATTCGAAGGCCGTATTCTTTCCTTTACCACGATTTCAGGTCCCTGTCTGGATCATGCCGCCTTCTGGATGCGGAATCAGTTCAAGCAAAACCGATCAAGATTTTTTAAACAATTAAGCAAGTCCTGGTATATCGCCATGTTTCAATTACCTTGGCTGGCACCAACTGCATGGAATTTTTTCAATCCCGAGCGCTGGGGCAAAATTATTCGGGAATTGGAAGGCAAAGAAGGACTGCCATTGAACCAGAATATTGTCAAAGATGGAAAATATGGCGTTGGGCTGTATCGGGCCAATTTTATTCCACGGTTGCTTAAACCTCGTGAACGCTATGCCATCTGTCCGGTACAGGCCATTGTGCTAAAGCGGGATAACTTCGTCAGTCCGCAACTAGTTGATGAAATGCTAAAATGGGTGCAAACCTTTTCCAGGGTAGAGCTAGATGCCAATCATTGGGCAATCTTAAGCCAGCCAAAACTTATTGCAGAGTCTATCCGTGAGTTTACTCAACAGCATGCTTAATCCAGTCACAAAGATGGATTTGGATTGATAAAAATGTAGGGGAATTTTTATTCGCATTTTCTGATAAAATACCTCCCTTTCTCTCATTCCCAATTCATTATGTTTGCGATTCTTGCTGCTATCGGAGTCATGTGTGGACTCTCCTTGGCACGTGTACCTGTGGTTTTTGCCCTGGTCATTGGTGCTATTCTTGGTGGTTTGCTGGCGGGTCTAGGCCTGCAGGGAACTTTAGATGCATTTAACAATGGCCTGGGTGGTGGTGCTAAAATTGCTTTGGCTTACGGTATTTTAGGTGCATTTGCTTTAGCTTTGGCACGTTCAGGCCTGCCTGATCTTTTGGCTTATAAGATGATTAGTACCTTAAAAGGTGAGGCTGATATCAAAGCACAAAATCGTGTTAAATATATGATTTTTGCAACTGTTGCAATTGCCGCGGTCTTCTCTCAAAACGTGATTCCTGTGCATATTGCGTTTATACCTGTGTTGATTCCGCCTTTATTGATTGTATTTAATCACTTGCAGTTAGACCGCCGTCTGGTGGCCTGTTTGCTGACATTTGGTCTGGTTGCGACCTATATGCTGATTCCAGTTGGTTTTGGTGCAATCTTCCTGAATGATATTTTGGGTCAGAATATCAATACTTTTGGTAAAGCTTATGGCTTCCAGATCACCTATGACCAGATTCCAGCTGCCATGGCGCTTCCTGTATTTGGCATGTTTATCGGTTTGCTGGTTGCGATCTTTATCAGCTATCGTAAGCCACGTGTGTATAAAGATATCCAGGTCGAACAGCAGCAGAGTATTTCTGCCGAACTGGGCGTAGAACAGCAGGCAGCTCGACCTCAAATTGCCAAGTTCACCATCTGGATGGCAGTGATTGCAGTTGTAGCAACGCTGGCTGTGCAGCTGTATTCAGATTCTATGATTCTTGCAGGTTTGGTGGGCGTAGCAATTCTTAGCTGTGCCGGAATCTTTAAATGGAAAGAAGCAGATGATGTGATCATTACCGGTATGCGTATGATGGCACTGGTTGGTTTCATTATGATCGCTGCCCAGGGTTTCGCCTCAGTCATTGAAGCAACCAATCAGGTGCCAGCGCTGGTTCAGGCCTCTGTAGAATGGATTGGTCAAAGTAAAGCACTTGCAGCCTTCTTAATGCTCTTGATTGGTCTGCTAGTAACTCTTGGGATCGGTTCATCATTCTCGACTGTGCCAATTCTAGCCATCATTTATGTACCGTTATGCATTCAGTTTGGCTTTAGTCCTGAAGCAACTATTGCCATTATTGGTACTGCTGCGGCATTGGGGGATGCAGGTTCGCCAGCGTCAGATTCTACCCTTGGCCCAACGTCTGGCCTGAATATGGATGGTCAACATGACCATATGAAGGACAGTGTGATTCCAACCTTTATCCACTACAACATTCCATTGCTGATTTTTGGCTGGATTGCGGCAATGGTGCTTTGATTGTGTGATGTTTCACACATTTTATTTGAATTAGTGCCTATTAATTCTGACTTGTCTGCTTGGAATAAATAATAATTAAATCAGATTAACTTGGTTGGTGCTTTAATCCAACCGGGTTGGTCAGATTAAAATAAATATATATTAATTACATATACTTAAATAATGCTTATAATTTGATTTTATAATATCTATTGCATATTAATTTTAACCATGTTTATTATTAATTAAGGTATATTTTTCTTAATAATTATTCTTCCTGTGGGGTATTAAAAATGTTAAAGCAAGTTGCTCTAATTGCATTAATGGGTCTTTCAGTATCTGCGATGGCAGGCCAGTGGCAAGTTAAGGTAGGTGGCTCGGTTATTTCTCCGACTGGTGAGTATCAGCTTGGCCCAGATGCTGAGCTAAAAGCTGCGGATGAATTAGCATTTACACCATCGGTTGAATATTTCTTTAATGACAACATCTCTGCAGAATTATTCCTTGCAGCACCTATTAATCATGATGTTGAATTAAATGGTACGGATGTAGTGCGAATTAAACATTTACCACCAACACTGACTGCAAAGTATCATTTTAAAAACTCAACTCGCTTTACTCCATACATTGGTGTAGGTGGTACAGTATTTGTTGCTTGGGATGAACGTACAAAAGGTCTAGGCGATACTGACGTAGATGTAAAAGAAGATTTTGGCTTTGCTGGACAGGTAGGCTTCGGCTATCAACCAGCTGATGCGAAAAACTGGGGTGTTTACTTTGATGCACGTTATGCACAAATTAGCCCTGAAGTTACTTTGACTGGAGATGTACCAGCTAAATTTGATCTAGATATTGATCCTATGGTTTACACCATTGGCTATAGCTACAAATTCTAATTTTTGGAATTATCCAAAAGCCTTATCTACGGATAGGGCTTTTTTTTGCAAAATAACAACGATTTATAACGTGATTTAATTGAGTAGATTCGCCCTGTTCAAATATATTGAATGCAATAAAGTCAAAGATAATCTGAATACAATAAAGAGAATAGGAAGATCAAGAATGAAGTGGTTGCTTAGAAGTGGATTGGTCTTCTTTATGGTCTGGACGACTCAAAGCTATGCGGCAAGTTTCGACTGCCAGAAGGCTCAGTCACAAACTGAAAAGGCGATTTGTCAGCATCGGACACTGAATGATGCCGATGTCAAAATGGCCACCAGTTACAATATTATCCGTCATCTTGTGCCCATGGGTACGCGCTCGGTCATTCAGCGAGATCAGGTCAAGTGGTTACAGTTTCGTGATCAGTGTCAGGAGTCTGTCGACTGTCTGACGCAGGTGTATAAAATGCGCCAGCAACAGATCGACTTGCAATTTGACCGGGTCTATCGTCAAGGACCATTTTAAGTGGTGAATTTTTTTGCATGAAAATCACTAGATACTATTGAAAATTAAATAACTCACTCCATTCATATAGGCATCAGCTTAAGTCTGTTTCCAAGAATGAAAGGAGTAAAGAATGAGCGAGTCAAACGCACAAAAGCATAGTTTCCAGGCCGAGGTGGCGCAGTTACTGCACCTCGTGACACATTCGCTATACTCAAACCCTGAAATTTTCCTGCGTGAATTGATTTCAAATGCTTCAGATGCATGTGATAAGTTACGCTTTGAAGGGATCAATCATCCTGAATATTATGAAAATGAACCTGACCTGCGTGTTCGGGTCAGTCTCGATCAAAACAATAAAACGATTACTATTTCTGATAATGGCATTGGCTTAAGCCAGCAAGAAGCCATTGATAACTTGGGGACGATTGCCAAATCAGGTACCAAAGACTTTATGTCAAAACTGACCGGGGATCAAAAAGCCGATGCCCAGTTGATCGGTCAGTTTGGTGTCGGTTTCTATTCAGGCTTTATTGTCGCCGACAAGATCACTGTAGAGTCCCGTCGTGCAGGTGCGGACAAGTCTGAAGGCGTACGCTGGATCAGTGGTGGTACAGGTGATTTCGAAGTTGAACAGATCACTAAAGACGGCCGTGGTACGGACATTATCCTGCATTTGCGTGAAGATGCTCTGGATTATCTGCAAAGCTATAAAGTGAAGCAGATTATTAATAAATATTCTGACCATATCAGCTTGCCTATCCAGATGCAGAAAGAAGTCTGGCAGGAAGAAGAAGCTGCAGAGGGTGAAACACCAAAAGGTGGTCAATATGTGAAGACGGACGAGTGGGAAGCGATCAACTCTGCCAGTGCTTTATGGACCCGTAATAAATCTGAGATTACTGAAGAACAGTATGTCGAGTTTTATAAGAACCTGACTCATGACTTTGCTGCACCGCTGGCTTGGGCGCATAACCGTGTTGAAGGTAGCACAGAATACACCCAACTGCTTTATGTACCAAGCAAGGCTCCACAGGATATTTTCACCCGTGATGCCAAAGCAGGGATCAAGCTGTATGTGAAACGTGTCTTCATTATGGATGATGCGGATAACCTGATTCCAAACTATCTGCGCTTTGTACAAGGTGTGGTGGATAGTGCAGATTTACCATTAAATGTAAGTCGCGAATTACTACAGGAAAGCCGTGATGTCAAAACGATTCGTGAAGGCAATACCCGTCGTATCCTGACCATGCTGGATAATCTGGCCAAGTCTGAAGATGAAAAAGATCAGGAAAACTTCAAAACTTTCTACCGTGAATTTGGTGCTGTGCTGAAAGAAGGTTTGGGTGAAGATTTTAGTAACCGTGAACGCATCCTGAAATTACTGCGTTATGCGACCTCAACCAATGATGAAATCAGTACTTCATTGGCAGACTATAAAGCTCGCATGAAGGAAGGTCAAAAGGCTATTTATTATGTAACGGCTGACAGTCTGAATGCAGCGAAAAATTCTCCTCAGCTGGAACTGTTCAAGAAAAAAGGCATTGAAGTTCTCCTCATGTCTGAGCGCGTAGATGAATGGGCAATGAACTTCGTGCATGAATTTGATGGTACGCCGTTGCAGAATGTATCTAAGGGTGCAGTAGATCTCGGTGATCTGCAAGATGCTGAAGAGAAGAAAGCGCTTGAAGCAGCTGCTGAGCAGTTTAAGCCTGTAGTCGATAAACTGACGGATTCCTTGAAGGATAAAACTAAGGAAGTGCGTGTAACAACTCGTCTGGTAGATTCACCAGCCTGTCTGGTGACGGGGGAAGGGGAGTTATCACCACAATTGATCCGTATGCTGAAAGATGCGGGCCAGCCTGTACCGGATATGAAACCGATTTTAGAGATCAACCCTGAACATCCATTGGTGAAAAAACTGGAAGGCTCTACCCAGTTTGATGACCTGGCCAATGTCATCTTTGATCAGGCGGTGATTGCTGAAGGTGGTTTACCAGAGAATCCGGCGGAGTATGTAAAGCGTATTAACAGTCTGTTATTAGCTTAATTTTCAGAGTTAGAAAAACCCTTCTTATAGAAGGGTTTTTTTATGACTATTCACTGGAAATATTAGACTATAAAAGGGCTTTAATCTGGAGAACCCATCATCAAAATAAAAAAATACATTAAAGTATTTCATTTGATAAACAGATAATAAAATAAAAAATAATTTATAATAACGATTGTTAAGTTAATGGAGATATAAATCATAAAATCAGTAATCGTCATTAGTCTGTTAACTGCCTTACTGATATCCATGAGCCAGCTCACGATGGCGAACTAGTACTGAAAAAGTGGTATGTACTGATCGTATAAGTTTCTATAAACCTATGAAAATGGAAGCTCAACAGGTTGAACGTGTACAGCGTAACGATCGTGTAGTGTTTAACAAAGCCACTCTGGATCAGCCATCTTTGCAACCTAAACGTGTAATGCGTACAGACCGTATTATGTTTAGCAAAATTTAATGAATGACGATTGTATCGGATTGAAAAAGCCCATCTGACATGGGCTTTTGTATATCTAACGTTACTGATTTTAGAAAATAGCTTCTAAGCGGACTGCGGCGCCTAGGTAATGATTCCGATCTTCACGATGGTCATTTAAATAATTGACATCCGTCTGTACGAAGAACCATTCTCGAAGAAAGGGCTGGCGCCAGGAAACATAAGGTCCCCAAGTATTCAGACGTAGGTCTGTATCATTCATATAACCCCCAGTATAGAGGCCGTAACTGAAGCGGTGAGCATTAAAGAACTGGTGCTGTCGAAAACTGTAATTATTCCAGCGTAAATCATCATCCTGTTCATCTGCATAGATCAGGCTGAACTGGTTGGAGAGAAAAGGTTGATTAGGGCGCGCATGGGTCAATTCCAGGTTGGTTCGCAGATAGTTTTCACTATCAATCCCGTAACGATAGATCTGTTCGGCATGGAATGAGAAGTCATTATGTAGTGCCCAATCTCGACTTGCTTTTATACGGACATAGATATCATCGCCAGAACGAACCCCCAGATCCAGATCAGTTTCAAAAGGAAGTTTTTTAGAAAGTTCCGACCAGCGCAATGCGAGAGAGCTGTTATTTTCTCGTGTCCGGCTACGGTCCAGCCGTCTGTCAGGCGCATTGCCTGGATTCTCATTGGTAATTGCGACATTGTCATTCAGTTCATTATCGAGGCTGTCATCACCAAAAACCACACTGAGTTTACGTTCTAATGTGGGAAGCTTGATTCTACCGCGAATACGGGGTTTGACTTCATATTCATCATATTTGTTCCAGCTATTATCCACAATCACTCTCAGGGTGGCACGTGCAGGTTCATTTTCATCGGGTTCACCAAACCAGTTGTCAATTTTATTTGCAGTACGGTTAGTCCAGTGACGAATCCCTTTTTGTTTTCGATCTACCCAGGTATTTTCCTCAGTCTCATGGGTACTGGGAACGATGGGTTCACTCGACTGCTCCGGTAAAAAAGTAGGTGTGCTATCTATGAATCGCGGAATATAGTCAAGGAAGCTAAAGCTTTTGGAAGGCTCTGCTTCCTGCTCATCAGGCTCGGCTGTTTGACTTGTATCAGAAGATTGATCAAGCCCGGCCCAAAGTATCGGGCTAACACTTGTTAAACTGATCAGTAAGAAAGATGCGGGCAAAATCCGGCTTTTTTTCATAGGGCTATTCTTGCTCTTTTTCTTTATATTTCAAGAATAAGTTTGCAGAATTGCATCTAATAAAAGCAACCAGAACTACAAAATTACATCAATTTTTCCAAAGCCTTATCCAGGATGCTTGCATAAAGTTCTGCTACCGCCACAGGCTCTTTAATCTCCAGCAGAATCTGGTGGATCAGCTGCCAGTTAATTTGCTGATCACGTTTCAGAATCAAGCACGGATACATCTGTTCCGTGGAAGACAGCTTAAGACGTTGTTCCCCATGAATCACACGCAATTTTTGACGTTCCTGTAGTAATAGAAGGGGAGTATGAAAGTTGGCTGGCTGCTCATCAAATAGAATAAATTTTTTGGTGGTAATCTGATGCAGAGGAATAAATGGGAAATAATCTTCTTGTTGCCAGATCAAGCGGGCCTGTTCGGAATAAGTTTGATAGAGCGAATCAAGCTGTAAGAATTTAGTACTTAATTCAACAGCGCTAATCGTTTTAATAGCAGCAATATAATAATTCTGTTGTTGTCCCCAGAACTGCATTAACTGTATGGCTTGCTGCCATTCACTTGTCCCTAATAGCATACAATAGTGGCTAAAGCGTCCCGTGCTATCTATCTGCTCAGCCAAGTAAACTGGTTGAGAGTTCCAGTCTATATGTGCCTGATAATGCCAAGCCATTTTGAGATGTTGCAGGGATGAATCAGAAGCCAGTCTTAATTCAAAAAGATGATGATTACCTATTTCGACCAAGCTAACATCAGAAACCTGAAATAATAAATCCTGAAATTCTAGAGTCGCTGGAATATCGGGTACTGCGACGCTCTCCTTATCCTCTACTTGTGGTTCGTCTGGCTCTGAATGACTTAAATCTAATTCTGCTGGAGGTACGATTGTCTGAAGCACATTTGAAGCTTTTTGTTGAACGGGCAAAACTTGAGGATTCGCCCAAATCTCATGTTTGGAGATATAAGTATTTATAGAGGGTTCAGGAAGCTTTTCTTCAACCATCTCTAAAGACAATGGGGTCGCAGTAGCTTGTAATTCATGATCACTTTTCAAACATGAAGAAAGCTGTTGCTGGTGTAACAGCCAGCTAAAGCTCTGCTCTATATCAAGGTTCCATTCACTGATCAATGCAGTACGTTGAGGTGCTGGGATCAGCCAGATTTGCCAGCCACGTTTAGGATCATGCAAGAAAGCCCAACCTGAAAGCGGGTGAGCATACAGGGCTTCCTTTAGATGATCTGCATTGAGAAAAAAACCACGGAAGCTATGGTAATAATGGGTTTCTCGAGCAAATTCCTGTGCAGCAAGTTCAGGTTGAAGACGGGTTTTGAATGCCAGTAGCTGTTTCTTGAAAACAGGCTCATTGCACTGCTGAAAAATTTCTTGCACACGTTTTTTAGAGCGGACTACTTCATATAAGCTGAGACTACGATGATCCAGATCATATCCTAATTCATACAGTTCTTTAATCAGACGTACTTTTTCAAGAGCATTCATCATCGTCATCTATTATAAATATTTAAGTGCTTTATCCAGGCTTTTGGCCAGAATGATATTGGCAGCCAGTTCAATCAGTTTATATTCAGTTGAGTTAGGATCGGTATAACGTTCGGCTAACTGCAACAGATGATCAACTGGAATCGCCTGTGGTGAAATTTGACCTTGTACTAAAGCTTGCAATTCATTCATGGCAAAACTTGTCACATATAAAAAATGATCATTTTTTGATTATATGGAGGAAAATATAAAAATGTTATTTTTTATCAATTATTTTCTAGAAATGTAGCGCGATAAAATTTTGAAGGGTGTGGAAGATCACCTGGATGAATCATGGATCAAAATATTTAGGTAATTGAAATAAGCTTGAATATAAATTTAATCGTTTTCTGTCATGTAGTACTGCAAAAATAAAAAACAGGCTGAATATTTCAGCCTGTTTTTTTAAGAAAGAAGCTAGAAAATTAAGCTTCTTTTACAGTTTCAGCAGTATCCGCCGCAACAGTTTCAACTGCAGCCGCTTTTTTTGCTGGAAAGTCAGGTGTGTAGACAATTTGCGCAGTTGCAGTTACTGAAAGTGCCATTACCGTTGCAGCCAGAACAAATTTAATTGCGTTCATAATATGACCTTTATAAGCTGATGTTCAATATATTGAACTGGGAGAAAATAGAACCTTATTTGTGTGAAAATGATACCAAAGCGGCAGTATTAAAAAATGATTGATTCGGCAATTTTATAAAAAATAATTAAATTTTATTTATAAAAAACAATAAATTAGAACTTTTACTCTAATCTCGAGAAAACTCATTCTTCATAAGGCTTATTTAAAAAATAATAATTTAAATAAGAATAAAGATTTTTATATGAAAGATTTAAAAGGTGATGCCATGCTGATTAGAGTGAGGTGAACACGGTATTGTAAAACACATGTAAGGATTTGCTGTCCGATGTTTAAGGAACGTTTGCTCAGGATTTAAATCCACTATGATGACGCTTCACTCACCATAAAAAGAGAGTTACATCATGGCGATTGCAAAAGTTGTTGAAGTTAATTCGAGTAGCAATAAGAGCTTTGAGGATGCGATTCAGACTGGCATTGCTAAGGTCACCGAAACCGTCAAGAATGTTCAGGGTGCCTGGATTAATGAACAAAAAGTTGTCATCAAAGACAATAAAATTACTGAATATCGGGTCAATCTTAAAATCAGTTTTCTGGTCGAATAAATACAGAACAAAAAAATCCCCATTTGAAATGGGGATTTTTTTATGTGTCTTATCTTATTCAGATTTAGGCAGATCACATTGATCATCAGTACATTGTTCTGCAGCAGCCTGCGGTGGCTCTAGCGCTTTTTCTAGAACCTGTACAAATACTTCCTTGGGTTGGGCACCCGCCAAGGCAATACGCTGGTCAAATACAAAGAACGGAACACCTGTAACTTTCAACTGGTCGCGTGCAATTTCCTGATCGAATTTAACGAAATCTGCATATTCTTCTGAATTCAGCACGTCATCAACTTCAACAGGATTCAGACCTATACGGGCTGCTACATCTTCTAAGGTTTCACGCTCTCCAATGGCTAGACCTTGGGTCATATAACTATAGAAGAAAGCTTCTTCAGCTTCGTTACCTAAACCTTTGCTCTGGGCAAGATGGATAATACGGTGAGCATTAAAGGTATTGCCTGAGTTGGCACCTTCCCAGTTAAACTCGATACCTTCTGCCTTGGCCATCTCGGCAATATTACGTTGCATTTCTTCGACTTCTGCCACAGTACGGCCATATTTCTGCGCAAGTCTTTCAGAATTAGAAATTTCCTGACGTACAGGTGCTTCAGGATCAAGCTGGAAGCTATGCCAGTGAACTTCAAGTTCTACACCTGCCTGTTCTGCAGCAGCTTCTAAACGTTTTTTACCGATATAACAAAAAGGGCAGACCACATCCGACCAGATATCTACGCGCATGAAATTTCCTAAATATTTCTATTAGGAGAAGTATGAGGGCATATAGCCAGAATTTAAAGGTTGAATAGGTCGAAAGAACTAGGGAGAAGATTAAAGAATTTTAAATTTTAGACATTCTTTATTACTTAACTTGTCTTTGGTTATTCGTCTGAATATTCACGTTTTTTGCGAAATAGTTCAATGAATAGCATAGATCTGTTGTAGATATTTCATAAAATAATGATAAGTGGTTGATCTTATTGTGAATTAAAATGTTATTTTGATATTGCTGAAATTTAGGAGGCAGTGCTATGAATAGGGTCTGTAGCTATACATGCGCTATGTTAATGGCAGGGATACAGCTTCCAGCAATTGCAAGTTTTTTTGATTCATCTGATTTTGAACATTTGGATGATGATTTACTTGCGCTGGTGTCAGGACAGGATCGTTCATTTCAAACAAAAACAGATTTATATTGGGCTGATACATTGCAAAGAATGACGCCGCAGGGTTTCCCAGTAGCTGCACAGAGTAATCAGGAGAGTTTGAGTTTATTTAATAGTGTATTTCAATTTAATGAAAAAGGGCAGTTAACCTTACAGATCAATCAGGATGTAGTATCGATTGGTGTGATTGAATGTTCTTTAAGTATTCACGGTCTCTCAGAAGTCGGAAAAACCCTTGGTGATCAAATCAAGTTTAATTAAGTTTTGCCGATAAAAAAACGCCCTGAAGGGCGTTTTTTTATCAACTCAATTATGCAGATTTAGCTTCTTTTACAGAGGCTAACATCGAACCAGTTTCTTCAAAGTTTGCATGCCAGCTCAACGCTTCATTTAGAAGGTGAGGTGTCTGACCACCACGTACACATGCACGATCAAAGTAGTCATTTAATGCATCTTTGTACATTGGATGTACACAGTTGTCGATGATGGCACGAGCACGCTCACGTGGCGCTAAACCACGAAGATCTGCCAGACCCTGTTCAGTTACAAGCACATCTACATCATGGCCAGTATGGTCAACATGAGATGCCATTGGAACAACAGATGAGATGTCACCGCCTTTGGCAATTGACTTGGTTACGAAGATCGCAATGTGCGCATTACGCGCGAAGTCACCTGAACCACCGATACCGTTCATCATTTTGCTACCACATACGTGAGTAGAGTTCACGTTACCGTAGATATCAAACTCAAGTGCAGTGTTAATACCGATAATACCTAAACGACGTACCAGTTCAGGATGGTTAGAAATTTCTTGCGGACGTAATACAAGTTTATCTTTGTATTGCTCAAGATTGTTAAATACTTTCTCGCCGTATTTTGCAGAAAGGGTAATTGATGAGCCTGAAGCAAATTTCATTTTACCCGCATCGATCAATTCGAAAGTACAGTCTTGCAGTACTTCTGAGTACATGATCAGGTCTTCAAAATTAGACTCTTTCAGACCAGTCAATACGGCATTTGCAATTGAACCGATACCGGCCTGAAGTGGGCCTAAGTTTTTCGGTAAACGTTCTGCTGCTACTTCTTTTTCGAAGAAAGCAATCAGGTGATTTGCGATAGATTGAGTCTCATCATCCGGAGCTGTTACTGTAGATGGAGAATCATGGTATTCACTATTAATGACGATACCAACAATTTTCGCCGGATCGATATTGATTGCATGTGTACCGATACGCTCATCTACTTTAGTCAATGGAATCGCTTGACGTGTTGGACGATAAGTCGGGATATAGATATCGTGTAAGCCTTCAAATGCTGGGCTTAAGTTTGTATTGATTTCTACAATCACTTTTTCTGCAAAAATTGCAAAGCTTGCAGAGTTACCAACTGAAGTTGTAGGAATAATGCCGCCGTCTTCAGTAATCGCAACCGCTTCAATCACTGCTACATCTGGTTTTTTCAGCTGCTGGTTACGCATCTGTTCAACAGTTTCAGACAAATGCTGATCGATGAACATCACTTCACCCTTGTTGATTGCTTTACGCAGGGTGTTGTCGACCTGGAATGGCAAACGACGTGCCAATACACCAGCTTCTGTTAATTGCTTGTCCAGGTCATTCCCTAGAGAAGCACCAGTGATGAGGGTGATCTTTAATGGGTTCGCTTTTGCCTGCTGTACCAGAGCCAGTGGAACCGCTTTTGCTTCACCTGCACGAGTGAAGCCACTCATACCTACAGTCATGCCATCTTCGATGAACTGAGCTGCCTGTTCTGCACTCATTACTTTATTGTGTAGGGATGCTAAACGGATACGGTCTAAAGACATTTGAACTCTCTTAAATTCCTGAATACTGATACGGATTGTACCGATCAAAAAAAGTATTTTGCATAGGTGTTAGGCTAAGGTCTAATTTTTTAGCCAAATAGTGGTATAAAAATAAATGATGATTTTTAACATATTGAATAATATATTATTTATATAAATAAGAAATTAAATCCTAAAAATCAAATGTATAAATATTAATCTATTCTTAAAAGTGACCAGTAATACTTTGTCGGATTTTGTCGAGCGTGGTCGGGGTCGCAGTCTGTTCTGGTTCTGCCTGATGAATTGGTAGTGAAATGATGGCTTCCAATCCACCTTCAGGTCGATTATGAATGTATAGTTCACCAGAGTGAATATCGACAATCCGTTTTACAATGGCCAGTCCCAAGCCACTACCCTGAACAGTACGAGCCGAATTACCTCGTACAAAAGGCTGCATGAGATCTTCAATTTGATCCTCTGGAATACCTTCACCATGATCGGCCACTTTGATCAACAGTCGATCCTGTTCAATCTGGGCAGAGAGTTCGACTGGTTCGGCACCATAGCGTTTTGAGTTATTAATCAAGTTACCAATCAATCGCTTAAGCGACATACTGCGGGCTTGGATCAGTGGTAATTCCTGAGGCGTAAAGTGGATATCAAGCGGCTTAAACTGGGTAACCAGTTCTTGTAGTAGGGTATTGACATTGGTTTCTTGTGGCTCTTCATCGGAACCATCGCGCATAAAGGAAATAAACTGATTTAAAATTGCATCCATGTCCTCGACATCATAAATCAGACCTTCTTTGAGGAAATCTTCGTCTGGCATCATCTCGGCACTCAGGCGGATACGGGTCAGAGGCGTGCGCAAATCATGTGAAATACCAGCGAGCATAATCCGGCGTTCACGCTCAGTCTGTTCTAGCGTGTAGATCATGTGGTTAAAGGCATTGTTCACTTGGCGGATTTCAAGCGGCCCATGATTGGTATCCAGATAGGGTGCAGAACCAGTTGCACTATAGCTATTCGCGGCTTCCTGTAAGCGACGTAGCGGACGATTCAGCTGACGGACCAAAGTCAGAATAATAATGCCAGCAATCAATGGCGTCCCCAGTAACCAGCCAAAAATCAGTTCAGGGCTATAGTTAGCATAGGTTTTTAAAGGTTCACGAACCCAATGACCATTCATTTCAGGCGTTTGAATCCAGATCTGGGGGCTAGGCTTAAACTGGAAATATACAGTTGCCCGGTCAATACGTAATTCTTTTGCCAGCTTTTCCTCAATTTTGCTGGTAAAAAATTCGGCAATCACCTTTTCACGAATATTGGGATACTGTGCAGGGTCGGTAATGTACTCAATCCCAATACGGCTTTTTAAATAATCATCGATATCTACTTCCTGATCATGGTGATACAGGCGCAGGCTAGGATTATTCAGGATTTCCAGTTCAACAGCGAGATAGCGGGCATGTTGCTGAATTTCCGGCAAATAGAGAGTTCGCCAGAAAAACCAGATCGACATCACCAGACTGAACAGGACCACAAAAACCACAAGTACCGCGGTTCGCATTGCGGCAGAACGTGGCTTGATTTTGTCGAGAAAACGTTCCATACGGGTACGTTTCTTTTCCGAGTAATGGACAAAATCAGTAAATTCTTGTGGGTCGATGGGGTCAAGTTTCACACCAGCATCCTGTGGGCGTTTTCCAGATTTTACAGAAATATTCTTGGGATAGAATCTTAACTGCCTGTGTCTTTAATAAAAGACTTTTCAATAAATAAAATACTGTTATTCCAGTAAAACTGTGCCATTCGCTGAACTTGTAAAGTTCCATGCCAGCCAGGAATGCAAGTTTGGCTCAGACAGCAGCGAATGGCATTTAGAGACAATAGACGAAGGTAATCCTTATCCCTTTATAGTTTTTCTTATTCAGCACCATCTGGAACAAAGACATAACCCACACCCCATACGGTCTGGATATAGCGCGCACGAGCCGGATTTTCCTCTACCAGACGACGCAGACGAGACACTTGCACATCAATCGAACGTTCCATTGCCCCCCATTCACGACCACGTGCCAGATTCATCAGCTTGTCACGTGTTAACGGTTCACGTGGATGCTGTACTAAGGCTTTTAATACAGCAAATTCACCTGTTGTGAGGGTTACCACCTGACCTTCACGCGTTAAGGTGCGGGTAGAAAGATCAAGTGACCATGGACCAAAGCTAACCACTTCCATTTGCTGGCTTGGCGCACCTGGTACTTCACGCACCTGGCGACGTAATATGGCACGGATACGTGCTAATAACTCATTTGGATTGAATGGCTTTGGTAGATAGTCATCTGCACCGGCTTCAAGTCCTGCGATACGATCCGAGTCGCTACCACGTGCTGTCAGCATGATGATTGGTGTATCGATATTGGACTGGCGTAAACGACGACAGATACTCAGACCATCCTCAACAGGGAGCATAAAGTCGAGCACGATCAGAGAAAACAGTTCTCGCTGTAGCAGTCGGTCCATTTGAGTAGCATCATGCGCAGTCTTGACCACAAAACCCTTATCTTCTAAAAAGCGTTGCAGCAAGGTACGTAAACGGACATCGTCATCGACAACCAGAATGCGTTCTACCCGATCGGTTTCGGTATGTACTGCATCGGTTTTTTCAGCGGGTACAACTAAACTCATAAGGTGCTCCTTTATTCTTTATTGTCGTCTTAAACAAAAACTAATAGATGTCTTGAGTATACGATTCATTTATAGCGATTGACTATGCTCTAAAGCAACAAAAATTGCAGTTAAAATCAAGGGATGGATACCAAATATATACAGGTAAATGATAAAAGTTTCGCAAATATGAGGGAGTCATTGCCTGGATCTAAACGTCATTCTTCAAATATTGAACAACACTGTCATAATTCATAAAGATAAATTAATAAAAACAATTGTGGATTTTATAGGCCTGGTCTTTATAATCATGCCATTTAGTACTTATCCTTGTGGGATCAAACACGATGACTGACTTAGTTCAGCAGTTGGCAAAAGAACTTGCCGTACGTCCAACTCAAGTAGAAGCTGCCATCAAACTTATTGATGAAGGTGCCAGTGTTCCATTTATTGCACGTTACCGTAAAGAAGTAACGCAGGGCTTAGACGATACGCAACTACGCCAGCTCGATACGCGTTTATCATACTTGCGTGATTTGTATGAGCGCCGTGAAAAGGTGATTGAATCACTCAAAGAACAAGATAAATTATCTGATGATTTATTGGCGCGGGTAAATGCGGCAGAAACCAAAAATGCATTAGAAGAAATTTACGCGCCGTACCGTCCAAAACGTACCAGTAAATCATTCAAAGCCAAAGAAGCTGGTCTTGGTCCGATTGCAGAGAAAATCTTTGCTGAAGCGGTTGATCCTGCCGAAGCACTTGCAGGCTTTAGTCATGAAGATTATCCAGATCAAGAAAGCCAGTTGGATGCGATCCAGCACATCCTGATTGATGACTGGGCACAGAACATTGCGCTGACCACTGAGCTGAAAGCCACATTTGCAAAAACTGCCATTTTAAAAAGTTTGGTTGCTTCTGATGAGAAAAAAGAAGTTGGCAAGAAATTCCGTGATTACTTCGATTTCTCTGAAAACCTGAACAAAGTTCCTTCGCATCGTTTGTTGGCAATGCTGCGTGGCCGTCAGGAAAATGTCCTGGGCCTGAAAGTGGATGGCGAAGACGATGCTCCATTGGCACGTATTGAAACAGAATATAATCTGGATGCCATTCAGCCCCAGTCTCGTCAGGATTTCCTGAAACAGACTGCGAAACTGTTCTGGCTGGGTAAAGTCCGCCCGACGATTGAGCATTCTTTATTGACTGAAAAACGTCTGGCTGCTGAATCTGAAGCAATGAACGTGTTTGCGGAAAACTTACGTCACTTACTGCTTTCTGCACCTGCTGGCGCGCGTACGACGCTGGGCGTTGACCCGGGTATCCGTACAGGTGTGAAACTGGCAGTAGTAAATGAATCTGGCGATGTTTTGGCACATAGCACCATTTATCCATTTGCTCCAAAAGATGATAAAGAAGGTTCACTGACCGAGCTAGCGCGTTTATGCCGTGAGTTTAATGTTGACCTGATTGCGATTGGTAATGGTACGGCAAGCCGTGAAACTGAAGCGCTAGTAGCTGAAATGATGGCAGCAAACAGTGACCTGAAACTGACCCGCGTTTCTGTGTCTGAAGCAGGTGCTTCTGTTTATTCTGCTTCTGAATTGGCTTCTCAAGAACTTCCAGAGCTGGATGTGTCGATTCGTGGCGCGGTTTCGATTGCACGCCGTTTACAGGATCCATTGGCTGAACTGGTGAAAATCGATCCAAAATCGATTGGTGTAGGTCAGTACCAGCATGATGTGAATCAGGCTGGTCTGGCGAAAACCCTTGAAGCAGTGGTAGAGGATTGTGTGAACTCGGTGGGTGTTGATGTCAATACTGCATCTTCTGCAATTTTGGGTTATATCGCCGGTCTGAATAAATCGATTGCACAGCAGATCGTAGATTTCCGTAAGGAAAATGGCCGTTTTGATAACCGTCAGTCATTGAAAAAAGTGCCACGTTTAGGCGAACGTACTTTTGAACAGGCTGCGGGCTTCTTGCGTATTCTAGATGGCTCTGAGCCACTGGATGCTTCTGCAGTACACCCTGAATCATATACGCTTGTGTCTAAAATTGTTGAAGCGAAAGCAACAACGGTAAAAGACATTATTGGCAATACTGAAATCATTCGTCAGGTAAATCCTGAAGAGTTTGCTGATGAGCAATTCGGTCTGCCAACGATTCAAGACGTCTTGGCAGAGCTGGAAAAACCGGGTCGTGACCCGCGTCCAGAATTCCGTACCGCCAAGTTCCGTGATGATATCACTGAAGTTGCACAATTGTCTGAAGGCATGCAACTGGAAGGTGTAGTGACCAACGTGACTAACTTCGGCGCATTTATCGATGTCGGTGTCCATCAAGATGGCTTAGTGCATATTTCTGAACTTGCCAATGAATTTGTCGCTGATCCACATAAAGTGGTGAAACCTGGTCAAATCGTGCAAGTTCGTGTTTTGAATGTGGATGCTGAACGTAACCGCGTGAATTTGTCGATGCGTCCTGAAGGTTCTGCAGCTCCGGCAAAAGCCCCACGTCAACCACGCCGTGAAAACAATGAAGCACGTGGTGAACGTAAGCCTCAAGGCAAACGTCCACAGCAAGCACGTCCGCAAGGTGAGCGTCCTCAGGGCAAGAAACCGCAAGTGGCTAAACCACAGGAGCAAAAAATTGGTGGTTTAGGTGCATTGTTATTACAGGCGGGGATTAAAGGTTCGAAATAATCTTTAGTTGTTAATAAAAAAACCTCCCAATCGGGAGGTTTTCTTTATATTTTCTTTAGTAATTCAAATCCATTACTTTTTTCTAAGCCTAGAAAAATATTAGTCACATTATCTAATGCTTTAAAATTCCGAATCATTTTTGCTAACTTTTCAGTTTCATTTATTAGGTTAGAATTGCTCTCATAAATTTCTACTAATTTTTTTCCAATAGTTGTTAAACGAATGCAATTTAATTTTATTTGATCTTCTGTTTCGATCAACAATATATATTTATGATTAGGTGATTTACGAAGCACAGTAAATTTTTTTGATTCATTTTGGAAAGATAATTCGAAATTTTTTAAAGTATTCGTATAGCGTCCTTCAAATTCAATTCCTTCTAGTATTTTTAAATCAATCAGCTCTTCTAAATCGAACTGAGTTATATTTTTAAACCAACTACTTTTAGCTTCTTGAGGGTCATTCAGATAAATAAGTCTGCCTGCTGTATATGAAATTAATTTAATTAAATTTTCTAAGTGAGTTTTACTCATCATTGATAATGTATTTAAAACTAAATAATTTACACTATTAGGAGAAGCTGTTTCTTCAGCTAATATCCTACCCCATAAATCTTGTAATTCTTCTTCAGAAACTTCTTTGCCATAATTTATCCACTTATTAAAAAATGTTTCTGAAATCTGTTCATCACTAATTTCTTCATCATTTTTTTCAGCTAAATGTTCATAGGCTTTGCTCAAACATTTACCTAAGTTTTCAGATTGATTTTGTTTGTTTTGAGCAAGAATTAAGCCTAAGGTAGAAGTAGGGTTTCCAATTTGATCTTCAATAAGCAAAAACTTGCCATCCCGATATTCTGCTAGGCCATTTTCAATTAATGCAATATCTTTTTTAGTTTGAGCTGCTGAAAGATCATCTAGTCTCTTTCCTTCTCGAAGCTTTTTAGAGAATAGTAAGTCTGTAAGTTTTCCAATTCCTTTATTCGCTGCCGTTGTTGCCACATCGGTAGCAGCTTTAATAACTTCTTGTTCCATCTTCATAATTATTAAGTTTAATTATTTTTATAATATCTAAAAACCTCCCAATCGGGAGGTTTTTTTATTGAAAATCTTTTACGAATTAATCATCGGAACAATCCAGCTAGTGATGATCAGTAAAATACCCAGATGCCCCAGTTTTCGTGTCACATAAACCAGTTTCGACGGTGGCTGTTCCAGTCGTTTTGCATATTCTTCCATGCTAATTCCAGACTTACCTTTACTGGTATATAAAAATACCCCTAAGTCGATACAGATCAGAATCGTACCAATATCGGCCACCAGTTCCATCAGCTCAAATTGCTGGGTATATAGCGACATGCCAACGCTATAGATCAGATAAAGACCAAAGGCAATACAGGCATATTGCAGGACCACTAAAAACTTCTGCATAAATCTCAACAGCTCAAAAAATTAAGGCAATTATACAAATAATCGGGCAGCTGCGGCCAATTACAAGGCTTGCATCAGGTCGGCAAAATTCTGTTTCTCGACCAGCTCCAGAAATTCATCGCCCAGACGCTGACTTTCAGCAATACATTGCTTCCATAGCTGAATCCGCTGGGTTTGATCTAAACCTTTTAAAGTAAAGTCCTTACGGTCCGGTAAGCGACCCAAAGGTAAGTTTTGCAAATATTCCTGTGATGGAGATATGAGCAAGGTTCGTGCCTGATTTTCTGGATTTGAGGTGCGTTTAAATAACTTGTCAAACCAGCCTGGGGTGATGCTATCGGTAAAATGCGGATACAGCACAATGCCTTTGCTCTGGAAGGGTAGGTCAATGTGATAGTCAATTAAACCACCATCGCGGTAATAACCTTGCGGTGCATCCGGAATATTATTTACTGCCGCCATCACCCCCGGAATAGAGGCAGATGCCATTAGCCAGGACAGGACACTCTGTTCAGTCAGGGTATGGTAATGCGTGGTAAATCGATCTTCAGCGATTTTAAACTGTTCACCCATATTCGGTTGGCTGATGACCCGTTGCATAAAATGACGGCTGTGCTTGCGTGCAACTGCAGTCGCCCCGACAATTCCGGCTACAGAAGCCAGTAAAGGTAAGGCCTTGTCACTCTGGAAAATGTGTTGGGCTTTAATCGATAACACGGTCAGATGATAATCTGGATGATTAACTAGCTCAGTCTCTTTGCCTTGGACCAGGTCGAATAACATGCCGCGGCAGACTTCGCTCACTTCCAAACGTGTCATTTTCTTATGGAAGTAAAGGTTGGTATACAGTTCAGCTAGGCGTTCGGTTCCTTGTTTAGCACCATGAGCAGCAATACTGGCAAAACGCCAGCTGCCAATGGAAGAACCCACCAGGGTTCTACGCTGAGGAGCACGTAGAAAAAAATCACCAAAAATTGCCTGATCCAACCCCTGAATACCGATACCTTTCGGGCCCCCTGCAGCCCCAGGAACAATATCCACCTGTTCGGGTTGTAAACCTTGTTGCAGAATCAGCTCACGTGCCAGGTGCCCGGCACGGATTTTCAGGGCAGGGGCATGTTTTTGTAAAATCTGCATAGAGGTTTAACCCATATTCGACCAGTGAGGGCTTATTTTAAGCGTTGTGCCTTTGGACCCAATGGCAAGATGTGCCCTAAGGTGACTTTAGAGTCATATGACATTCAGAAAATAAAAAAGCCTGAATAAATCAGGCTTTTTGCGTATCTAAATTGCTTATTTAGCAATCCGCCATATCGCTAGGATGCTGGCCAAAATAATCAGAATGACTGAGACAAACCAAGGTGAAATAATCGCAATCGCAAGCAGAATCGCCATTAAACTGCCAAATATCCAGCTACGTTTTTGTTGATGTTCCATTTGCAAACGCATGCTTTGTAATTCATTCAATTGTTTGGCATGCCAGGCCGACTGATTTTTCAAACCATTCAGACTATCGATCATCAAGGTTGGTAAATCCTGCGCCCCTAAAAGCAGATCCGGGATTTTCTGTCCCAGTTCTTTCAGATTTTTCTGCGGATTCATCTGTGCCTTGATCCAGTCGGTCAGGATCGGTTTGGCCAGACTCCAGATATCCAGTTCCGGATATAGGTCAGTGCCTAGGCCCTCCACATGGACCAAGGTTTTCAATAACAACATCAGTTGCGGTGGAATTTCCAGATGAAAGCGACGGGCAATGTCCATGACTTGAATCAGAATGCCGGCAAAGTCCAGCTCATGCATTGGTTTTGAAACCATGGGACCCACAGTACGGCGCATTTCGCGTGCCAGCGCATCCTGATCGGTGCCCGGTGGAATCCAGCCAGCCTGATGCACAATCTGGATCAGCTGCATGAAGTCGCTGTTCATGACCGCCAGCAGCATGCGCGCCACAGTCATCTGATCATGTTTGGATAGCTCGCCCATAATCGCACAGTCCAGTGCGATAAAACGTGGATTGGCCGGATTAATGGTTTCTACAAAGACATTGCCTGGATGCATGTCGGCATGGAAGAAGTTGTCCCGGAATACTTGGGTAAAGAAGATGGTGAGGCCCTTACGTGCCAGGTCAGCACGATCCATACCCAGTTCATCAAAGGTGGCAATATCCGAAATCGGTACACCGGTAATCCGTTCTGCGACCAGCACATCCTTGCTGTCCATGTAGACTTCAGGCACATACATCATGCTGGAGCCGGTGAAATAATGACGCATCCGGCGGGTATTATCCGCTTCCAGCGTCAGGTCCAGCTCATTCAGAATGATCTGACGATAATCCTGAATAATTTCAGTCAAATGTAAGGCACGCGCTGCTTCCAGACGCTTTTCCAGAAAATCGCCCAACCAGCTCAGGATCTCGAAATCCTGCAAAATCTGATTACGGATATTGGGGCGGGTCACTTTGACTACGACTTCACGGCCATCGTGCAGTGCTGCAGTATGTACCTGTGCAATTGATGCAGCAGCAAGTGGCTGAGCATCAAAACGGGCAAACAGGGTGTTTACATCGGCTTTCAGCGATTCCTGAATACGCATTTTAGCCACGTCATTGTCAAATGGCTTGACGCGATCCTGTAGTAAGACCAGTTGTTGCAGTACTTCAGGTGGAATCAGGTCACGACGCGTAGATAGCAATTGGCCTAGTTTGATTGCCAGTGGCCCCATTTCCTCTAAAGCTTCTTTCAGCTTGAGAGGATTTTTACGCTCTCGGCTGGACCATGCAGCCGGATGCATACGAATCAGGGACAGGATATGACGGCTTTTTTCTGGGAGTTCTTCCGCAGGAAACAACGTATCGAGTCGATAATGCGCGGCAATGCGCCAGAGTTCGAATAAACGTGAAACATGCGGAATCATAAAGTGGTGTACCTAGTTTTGAGTTGAATCTTGTTGGTTTTCAATCTGTATCTGAAGCTGACGAATCTTGGCTTCTACACGATCAATATTTTGATTGAGTATACGCGTATCTTGCTGTAAATCATCCATTTGCCAACGTGCAGCAAATAGACCGCTGTCTTCTTTAAGCGTATCTTCCATAAAGAACAGACCGCTTTGCAGGCTGCGTTTGAGATGTTTGGGTGCCAGTTGCAATTTGCCAATTTCATGCGCAAGGGTTGGTCCGATCCATGGGCTTAAATGAGTCGCCAGATCAGGTTCAGCCTGTTGCATAATGCGCTGGATTTCCTGCAATAACTTATAATCACCTTGCAGCGGAATATTGCCTATTTCATCTGAAAGCAGCAGTTTCAGCAGGCTAATGACATTATCGACTTGTAAAGTCGCAGTGGCTTCGGAAATCTGTGTAGTACCGGTTTCATAAGGCCGCTGTTCAAAAATCGAAGCAGCTTCAGTATGCCCAGTGGCTGTTGGTTCCAGGCGAACCTTGCCATCATCAAAGAATACATCTACAGAAAGCTGCGGTGAGGTAATTACTACACGTAGCATTTTGCCAGCCAATGCATTTAACTGGATGCGGGTAATCGCATCCAGATCAATGAAATGGTGAATCACACGTTCAACGACACCAAGTGCCAGAATTGACCACATGAATGGGAACCTTAAAGTTTAAAACCACGGTGAACGGCAACGATACCACCCGTCAGGTTATGGTAATCACAGTTCTGGAAGCCGGCATTTTCCATCATGCCTTTTAGGGTGCGCTGATCTGGGTGCATACGAATCGATTCTGCCAGATATTTATAGCTTTCAGAATCATTGGCAATGATTTTACCCATGATTGGCAATGCCGTGAACGAATACAGGTCATACAGTTTCGAGAATGGCTCAAAGACTGGTTTAGAAAATTCTAAAACAAGAAGACGGCCACCTGGCTTAAGCACACGGTACATCGAAGCAAGTGCAGCATCTTTATCAGTGACGTTACGTAGACCAAATGAAATGGTCAACAGGTCAAAACTGTTATCTGCAAATGGCTCTAAAGTTTCGGCATTGGCCAGTACGAAATCGACATTGGTACAGCCTGCATCAATCAAGCGATCACGACCGACATTTAGCATGGATTCGTTGATGTCAGATAACACCACATGACCGGTTGGACCAACTTCACGGCTGAATACTTTGGCCAAGTCACCCGTACCACCGGCGATATCCAGCACATGCTGACCACGGCGCACGCCTGACATGTTAATGGCAAAACGTTTCCATAGACGGTGAATACCAAAAGACATCAGGTCATTCATGATGTCGTATTTGCTGGCTACAGAATGGAATACTTCCGCGACTTTTTGCGCCTTTTCTTCACTGCTGACAGTCTGATAGCCGAAGTGAGTGGTTGGACCGACATTACCGGTATTCGCCCCACGTGGCAGATTATATTTCGGTATGCTACCTGTGACAGGTGTATCAGTCAGACGTTGTTCTAGAGACTGTTGCTGACCTTGTGGGGCACCTTGTGGTAACGGTGCAGTTAAGAATGGGCTCACTTTGTCTGTTTGTTGTGCCGACTCAGATGTAGGGGTAGGCGTAGTATTTTCATTGGACATTGGAGTCACTCCTAACAGATCAATGGGGTTAATCTTGCATGCATGCATGGACTGCATAATGACAGATTCTAAGATGTTATACAGCAATCATCATGCAATTGTTATGAATAATATACAGAAAAATGCGTCTTTAGCTGAAATCTCAGCCGAAAAATCGATCTTAATTGATGATAAAAAGTCATGATATACGTTCTGAATTTTTATATCTTCCTGCTGCTGCGGTGCACCATAGCTTAATTAAATGGCGAGTCAAAACCTACTCAATTCTTTGTACGTTTTTGCTTACATTGATTCAGGTTTTTAGCGACTATTTTATAGTGATAGAAATTTCATATGATAAGTTCATCAGGAACAGGATGTTCCCTCTAAGAATAAAAATAGATAAATACAAGGAAAGTAAGGTACGACAGGAGTTATACCAAACGAACCAATACGGAAAACCCCGGCAGGATGCCGGGGTTTTTCATTTTGTATCCAGAATTTTTAAGATTCGTCCAGTTTATGGATGAACTGGTTTTTACCATAGCGAATGGACAGTTGATCCAGCTCATAATAAAGACCATCTCCGAGTGCATAATCCCCACGTTCAACAGAGATAATCCGTTGTTTATCTGTAGTAATCACAATATGGAAATAGCCTATCTTTAACTTGCATTTCAGATCATGAACAAGCATCGCCTGACCGTAAATATCTAAAGACTTATGGCTTTCAATCTGTATATCTTGAGCATCAATTTTATAACTGTTTATTGAAGGTCTCAGGTTTATTTGTACAGTGCCGCGAATAGATAACTGTTTGTACCCCATTACATTTTTCCTAAAATTCATTGACATGGGTACATCTATAAAGAATCAAGATATACGGAGGCTTAGACAACACGTAAGCCGATCAAGTACGTTGACCATAAACAGATTAATTTCTGTAAATTTTGCATAATTTTTATAACTTTATTAAAGACTATAACTGATTGATACGATTAGGGCTTTGGAACCATTATTTTGTCTATTTATTAAGACCTGATTTTTTTTGTATCGATGAAATTACTACGATTTAAAAATAGCTGGTTGATTGGGTTAAGAGAATAAGGCAAGCAGATGCCAGCCTTATCCTGAGGTGATATTTTCAGATTTTTTAAGCTGTCGGAAATTAACGGAAAGGCTGTGGATCACCGGCATGCACGCGATCAATGATATTACGCTCAGTTGCCGTAAATTCACGTACAAACTTTTCTGCGGACTTAAGTGGTTTCATCGCCAGGAATCCATCCTGCATAAACTCATACATGACTTCAAAACGGTATTTTTCTGCGGCACCTTTACACATTTTAAATGCTGCCTGCACAATGAAAGACCGCATATATTTATCCAGATGAGTACCAAGCTGATCCAGCATAGCTAACTGTTTTAGGCGATCCTGGCCCTGATCCAGCTTTAAATAGGTCAGACGCATAATTTCATCAGTCAGTGATTCGGCTGGATGATAATCTTCCAATAACTGTTGTGCCACTTGCTCATCAAGCTGTACCGCAAGAATGGCCAGTTCTACTCCGTGAGTGCCGGTCTTGATCGCATTATCCGGGATCAGCTTTTCCGCCTTATGCGCATAGCGCGTCAAGCGGGCAATCTGTTCTGCCAGCGCATCGAAGTCCGGTCCACCATAAAGACGGTTCAGGAAATATTCTGACATCAGCACATTTTGCTTTTCTGCAAACTGCTTGGCATGAGTGCGTTGCATACGCTCTTTTTGCCAGAGCTGTACATCTTGCAGACGTTGTTGCAGTTCCGGTTGCTTGTGATAGTTCAGTTGATAATAACGTTCCAGAAGATCGTCTAAAACCGCAAGTTTGGACATGGGAAGTTCAAATATGGTTATGGATGCGGGAATCTTAGAACGAGTTAGGATGGCGCGCTATGACAAATTGACCGGTTGCACAGGATTTGAAGTCAATTTGTTGAAAAGTTCGACAAAAAAGATCGTTTAAAAATCGTAGCGATCGCTATTCACCAAGCAAAAAGCCTGTCTATACTGTATTCACGAACAAGAAAAAAAGAACAGGTTATGTCTACAGAACAGCAACAATTTCAACTGATTGAAGAAAATGAATTATCGTTACAGCTTATCGATGCGCAATATGCCCTGAAAGATACACATGGACAGAAGAATGCTAAAAGTTTAGTCATACTGGTCAATGGAATTGAGCTGGCCGGCAAAGGTGAAGCGGTTAAGCAATTACGGGAATGGGTTGACCCGCGTTATTTGCGGGTAAAAGCAGACCAGCCACGGCCCCTGAATGAAAGACAGACTTTCTGGCAGCCTTATGCACGCTTTATCCCGGCTGAAGGACAGATCATGGTGTTGTTTGGTAACTGGTATACAGATTTGCTAAGTACCGCCATGCATGTAGCGAATCCTATAGATGAAAGCATGTTTGATCATTATGTTGAACAGATGCGTGCCTTTGAGCAGGATCTGAAAAATAATCATGTTGATGTGATCAAGATCTGGTTTGATCTGCCCTGGAAGTCTCTGCAAAAACGTTTAGATGATATTGATCCAAGTGAGATGCATTGGCATCGTTTACACGGTCTGGATTGGCGCAGTCGTAAGCAATATGACGCGATCCAGCGTTTGCGTCAGCGTTTTACCGAGGACTGGATCATCATTGATGGTGAAGATGAAACCCGGCGTGACCAGCAGTTTGCCCAGACTATTCTTGCGGCCTTGAAACACTGTCCGGATCATCCTGCTAAAGGAAGTAAGACATGGTCCCCGGCGTCTATTCCTGAAGCATTGCTGCAGCCTTCGCGGGAGCCGGTGGATCAGAATACCTATAAGGACGAACTCAAGAAACTGACCCGCAAAGTGGCTAGCGCAATGCGTATGGATCAACGTAATGTGGTGATCGTATTCGAGGGGATGGATGCAGCCGGTAAGGGGGGAGCAATCAAGCGGCTGGTGAAAAAGCTTGATCCACGCGAATATGAAATTCATACCATTGGTGCACCAGAAAAATATGAATTGCGCCGTCCTTATCTGTGGCGTTTCTGGACAAAATTGCAGCCGGAAGACAAGATTACGATTTTTGACCGGTCCTGGTATGGACGGGTACTGGTAGAACGGATTGAAGAACTGATTAGTCCTGCGCAATGGCAGGCATCTTATGCAGAAATTAACCGGTTTGAAAATGACCTGATTGAGGCACAAACCGTGATTATCAAGTTCTGGCTAGCGATTTCCAAGGACGAACAGGCTGAACGTTTTAAGGCGCGTGAACAGACGCCGCATAAACGTTTCAAGATCACTGATGAAGACTGGCGTAACCGTGAACGCTGGGAGGATTATTTGCAGGCAGCGGCAGATATGTTTGAGCATACCAGCACCGATCAGGCGCCATGGCATGTGATTGCTACCGATGACAAGGATAGCGCGCGTTTACAAATCTTGAAGACTATACTGAAACAGCTTGGCGTAAGTTAATACGACCAAGCTACGTTTAAGTAAGATGATTCTAAATCAAAATTATACAGTTTTAGCTTGCTGTTTTTGCTGGATATTTTTGGCTAGTTTATAAGAGTCTTCCACATGTGCCTCAGCAACTTTTTTCATTACGAAGTAGCCTAAACTTGCCGCAATTAACTGACCACCGAGCGGGATAAATTTGGTCACTTGCTTGGTGATATATTTTGCGGCAACATTATTGATGGATTTTTTTACCGCCGTACGTGCCACCACAAAACCAGAAAATTGTACGCCGCGTTTACGTAATTCATCCCATTGAACCTGTTTGGTTTTTGGATCAAATACGCTGACCTGCTCTGGCGCCAAGCCGAATCGGGCATTGATTTCAGGAATTAGCTGTGACAGGATGCCGACGTCAATCAAGACATCAAGAAACGGTACCGGAATCACGGCTGCACCTGCAGACATATAGGCACGCTTCTTAATCAGCTCCAGGCATTCTTCACGGATCTGTTCTAGATTTAAACTTGGATCAATTTGATCGGGAAATTTGTCTAATTTCATGGGCGATTACCTAAAGCTTCCTGTTGTTGTTTTTCTAAAAAAGTATCCTTAAGATGCTTTTTTAAAAGAAATTTTTCTACTTAAGTGTAGATTAAAAGTGACATAGACAGAACAGGGTGTATAGTAAATAATCTTTATTGTTTTGTAGTGCTGCTTTCTTTTAATTTGGGGAATTCATGGCTATTCATGTTATTCAAAGTCAGAAAATTGATGTGCTTTTGGATAGCATGCTGCTGGTTACGAGTCAGCAGAAAAGAACTGCTTTTCAGGTGCTTGAGCCGCAGCATTTCATTGTGCCTTCGCCTGCCGTTGAAGCCTGGCTCACCCAGAAAATTGCCGAGAAAAAGGGCATCAGTGCCAATACACAATTTCACCACCGAATTCGTGCTTTTCAATGGACTTCTTATCAATGGGTGCTAAACAGCCAGAAAGAGCTGGAGCAGGTCCGTGAAGCCAATATTCCACGTATCATCATTAAGTGGCGAGCCTTTCAGGCGCTACGCAAGACTATTCTGGCGGATGAAATTCCACTCAAATCCCCGCATCCGCTGTATTCGATTGTAAAGCGGATTTATGACAGCGCTGACCGTCTGGAACAGCCGAATGAGCGCCTGCTAAAGAAACAAAGCATGCTGTACTGGGTCTGTGAACAGGTATCGCGCCTGTTTAGTCACTATATGGATTATCGCGGCTATTGCGCACGCAATTGTCCGCCGCAACAATGTAGTTGCCCGACCAACTGGCTGCACAACTGGGGACAGAATCTGCCTTTAGAAATAGAGCAGATGCTATATATCCCCAAAGATGAAAATGGTCAGGAAATTCCGGTAGCAGATTTCGTCAAAATTCAGGCACGGGAACTGGAAGCCTGGCAGCGCTGGCTGTGGCAAAACGTATTTCAGGATGACTATGCCAAAATCCTGGAAATTGAAAAGCTGTACTGGGAACGCATCGAAAATCCGGAAACCCGAACGCAGGCCTTAAAGCAGCTGCCATCCCAGGTGGTGGTCTTTAGCATGCTGGAATTGCCACCGGCTCAGCTGGATTTCTTGCGCCGTCTGGGTCAGTACATCGAGATTTATATTTTCCATTTTAACCCGTCACAGGAATACTGGGCGGATAGTGTCGATCCGAGCTGGAAGGCGCGCTATGACCTGGGTGTACAGGAACGCTTTATCCGCAAATACGAACAGTCGCGTGGAGGCAAGCCGAGTGATGAGGAAATTGCTGCATTCTGGAAAAAGTTCCAGCTGAATTTTAATGCTGAAGACCGTGAATCGCGTCATCCTTTACTGACCCGTTTTGGTAAGCAGGCACGGGACCACTTCTCGTTATTATCCAAACTGTCTTCAGGTGAGGAAGGACATTGGGCGGATGCCTTTGTCGATAATTATCAGGACCATCTGCTGGCAAAAATCCAGTCGGATATTCTGTATCTGGTAGAACCGGAGCGGCATACTTATCCCTTGAAGCCGGACGATAGCTCGGTACAGATCCATGTCTGTCATTCTTCATTACGCCAACTGGAAGTACTGCGCGAACAGATCATTCACTGGCTGGCTCAAGGCACGGAAGAAGTACCGCGTCAGCCCAGTGACATCCTGGTATTGAGTCCAAACCTGAAAGAACTGGAACCGGCGATTCGTAGTGTCTTTGCACCACCACCACGTGAACGAGAAGGCAGCCAGTCCCGTCTGCGCAAAAACAATATTTATCTGCCGATCCAGATATCCGGGGTATCCCGTCTGGATGTCAGCAATGCCTGGCGTGCCGTGCTGGGCCGCATACAGTTGATGCATCGCCGTTTTAGCATTGAAGATTTTGCCGACTGGCTGAGTTTAAGTGCGACTCAGCAGTACTATGCATTGGACTATGCACAAGTGGAACGCATCATCCAGCTGCTCAGTGATGCCGGCTTTAAGCGTGGCTTAGATCAGCAGCATTTACAGCAGCATTTATATGAAGGTGATGAAGATTACCGCTTTAGCTTCCGCTTTGCTCTGGATCGCTTGGTACTGGGCATGGCGGTGCCAGAACATCAGCTGTTTGAAGATACCCTCAGTTATGCCAAAGTGCTCAGCAGTGATTTTCCGCTGATTGTTATCCTGATTCAGATCTATGAGGATTTCAATGAACGTCGCGGCTGGCTGAATGCACATGAGCAGGGACAGCGTACACCGGTAAAAACCTGGCTGGAATATCTGAATCGGGACGTGAATGAATTCCGCAACAATGGGGCTGAGTCATTAAAAACCGTAGCAGAAATCATCGAAAAGCAGATGCGTATGCTGACGCTGGCCGATTATCATGATCAGGATGATCCAAATGCGATTCAGGAACTGGTGGCATTGAGCTTACCATTGCCTTATGTCTTGGAAGAAATCCAGAATAGCCTGGACATGCAGCTGGATCAGGCCGAACCGACCGGACAAATTACCTTTAGCCAGATTGGCCAGATTCGCCCGCTGCCTTATAAGCTGGTGGTGATGCTGAATTTGGATACGGGCAAATTCCCGAGCCGAAATCAGCAGCTACCGTTTGACTTGATGAGCATTCTTAAGCCACAGCTCGGTGACCGCTCCCGTCTGGATGATGATCAGGGTGCATTTCTGGATGCCTTGCTGTTAGCACAGGAAAATCTGTGGCTGTTCTACAACGGCTTTGATGTGAATGATGGCGAAGTGCGTGATCCATCCACGTCACTGCAGGAATTGATCCAGCATATTGCCCTGATCTGCCAGTCCGAGCATCCAGATGCAGATGTCGATGTGATGACCGAGATGAATGGCTTGCCAGTCGCAGCGCATATCCAGCAGCTCTATCATGTGCATCCTTTACAGCCTTTTGATCCAGTTGGTTTTAGTACACTACGTACCCCACGTTTTCAGGATCAGTGGCATGATGTGGCTTCTTTTCTTTGTAAGGCTGAAGGGCAGCGTCGCAGCTGGATTAATATCCATTGTCCGCCAGTACAGCAGGAGCAGATTCGGATTCTGCATGGCGATGAATGGATTCGGGACATGATCTTCCCGGCACGTCTGTTCCTGAAAAGTGTTGGCATTTCCAGCGTGAAATATAAAGACTTGCCCGCGGCACAGGAACCATTATTGCTGGATAAATTGCAGCAATATCAGGTACGGGATTTCCTGCAGCAGCAGGAACAGGAAATAGATACTCGGTTGATGCTGGATCGTCTGCCAGTCGGAAAAACCCAGGAAGCAACCTGGCTGAGTACCCAGCAGGAACAGGAATTGCTGCAGCAGCGCCTACAGCAACTGGACAAACAGATTACTCGTACCACGCAGCAAAACTATCGTTATTCATCTGATCTGATGTTGCAGATTACTGTGCCGCAGCAACCGAATGCGTCGTACTGGCTGAGCATGCAGTCCGCTTCAGCCTCAGAGCGCCGTCGCGCGCATGTCTGGCTGGAATATCTGCTTTGGCTGGCCTATTTAAATGATGACAGTTATACCGCAGAGCTGGAACGAATTGTGCTGTTCAGTAACAAGACCGTAAAATTCTGCAAGGTGACATCTTCTCAGGCTAAAGAATATTTGGTTCACTGGTTTAAGGCCTGGGAAGCAGGTCAGCAGCAACCGGTAGTGTTGCCGGCTGAGCTCATTCTGAAAAAAGACTGGCAATGGGAAACCAATGAGCAGGGTCAAATGATTATTGGTGATCTGGATAAGCTGTTGGCGGCCTGGAACAACACTTATGAAAGTACCCGCCCACTGAGTTCGGATGAGTCCTGTGTATTGCATCAGGACTGGCAGTTCATTTTGCAGGATCAGGATCCAGAGCAGGCGTTGCAGCATAGCCTGCTAAAATTTGCCTATGACTTGTATGCTCCGATTCAACAACATTTAGAGTGGGTAAAATAAATGACCATGGCCCCTCAACAGCAGCATAAAATTTCAACCAATCCAATTCAGGACATGGCCTTTACTGGTCTGCACTGGATCGAGGCTTCTGCAGGAACCGGCAAAACCTATACCCTGTCCAGCCTGATGGTACGGATTTTTCTGGATAAATACTATCCACATCAGGTCATTGCGACCACATTTACCCGTAAGGCAACAGCTGAACTGAAAAGCCGGGTACGCGCACGTGTGGAAGAAACTTTGCGTTATATCCAGCGCTATCAGCATCTTAATTCGGTAGAAATGGCCCAGCAGATCGAGCAGGAATCCGATCCGTTGTTGCAGAAAGTGCTGCAAGATTATGGCAGTCGTATGGACTACGCTCGCCGTCGTCTGGGATTGGTACTAAACCAACTGGATGAACTGTTTGTCGGCACGCTGGACAGTTTTAGCCAGAAGCTGCTGCGTGAATTTGCCTTTGAAAGTGGTCGGATTGAACGTGCTGAACTGACTGAAGATCAGGACCTGTATATTCAGCAGCTGATTCATGATGTACTACGGGAATGGATCCAGCAGCAGCCGCAGTATGTCATTAACCAGATGTATTTACAGAACCAGCTCAAATCCCCTGAGCACTATGTGGGACTGGTACGTGATGCACTCAATTTTAGCGCCAATCACTTCCAGTCAGTCCGCCAGGTAGAATGGGATTTGGGTGAACTGGATGCCTGTATTGAGCAGCTGGTCAATATCAGTCCGGCAGAGCTGCTCAAGATGCAGACTTACTGCACCGAAACCCCAAAACATTTTCATAAAAACTTTCATGCAAAACTGTCGGAAATCTGCAGCAATTTTTCTGATTGGACGGTACAGCTGAGTGAACAGAAGGGTATGTGCTTCTTTGATCCTGAGCTGTGCAAGCTGGTGCTGAAGTTATGTTATCTGCTGCGTAATAAAACTGATTTTCAGCCAGGCAAGCAGCGTTTTACCAAAAGCTGTAGCGAAGAAGAGCAGCAGTATTTCCTCAGCCATCCGCTGATCTGTACCATCGAAGCACTGTGCAATGTGAAACAGGCACTGGATGAGAAATTCAAACAGCTCACGGCTTATCTGGAATATCACCTGATTCGCAGCGTGCAGCATCGTCTGCCGCAGACTTTACAGAAGCAGGGAGAGACTACCTTCTCGCAACAGATCCGTACCCTGACTGAAGCCTTGCAAGGTGAGCAGGGGCGCCGTTTTGCCCAGTTTGTGCAGTCTCGTTATCCCTTAATTCTGGTAGATGAATTTCAGGACACTAACCAGGATCAGGACGATCTGCTGGCACGAATCTGGCGGGATGCTGCGCGGGTACAGCTCGGCTGTATGATCATGGTCGGTGATCCAAAACAGGCAATTTATGGTTTCCGTGGCGGCGACATGCTGACCTATAACAAGGCACATGCTGATGTCCGTTTAAAGCAGGGCTATGAATATACTCTGACCCAGAACCACCGCTCGGTCAAAGCTTTGGTGGAAGTGGTTGATGCCCTGTTTCAGCGGCAGATGGATTTTGGTGAAAGCGTTAATTATAGTTTGATTCAAGCCGGTAGTCGTCCCCATCCGGACCTGATTGATTCCGCACAAGCTAATCCTTATCCATTACGCTGGATGCAGCTGGGTGAGCAGGAGCATGAAGCCGATCAGGTGGCCTGGAAAATCCGCGAATTACTGAACCAAGCTGCACAGCAACAACTATATTTCCAGCAGCAGGACAGTTCTGTTCCTCTAACTGAGGATGATATTGCTGTACTGTCCTTTGGACATTATGCGCTGGAACAGGTCAAGCAGCGTCTGCAACGCATGGGGATTGCCTGTTATAAGGAATCAAAACAGAGTGTCTTTGCCAGCAACGTGGCACAGGATGTCGCCGCGGTGCTGACCGCGATCATGGACCCGTTTAATGAGGCCAAGGTTCGTCGTGCTTTAATGACCCGTCTGCTCGGCTTTGACCTGAAAAAGCTGCTGGAGCTGCAACAGCAGCCAGTTGGCCTAAGTACTTTTATTGCCGATTTTGAGGTGATCCGGGAAATGTGGTTCGACAAGGGCTTCCTGAGTGCTTGGAACTATACCCTGAACCTGTTTGACGTCTGGACTAATCTGGTATCGAGCAAGAGCATTGATAATGAGCGGGTTGTGGTTAATCTGCGTCATCTGACCGAAATCCTGTCGCAGCAAAGCGAATATTATCAGGGTGCACAGAAGCTATATCACTGGTATCTGCGCCAGTTACAGTCTCCTTCTGGCAAAGACAGTGAAAAAGAGCGCAAGCTCTCCGGTGACCGTGGCGTACAGTTGCTGACAATTCATGCCTCCAAAGGTCTTGAATTCAAAATCGTATTCCTGATGGGCGCTGATGCGCCGTTTGACGTCAACAAAGGTAACCTTAACTTCTCGCTGGCCGGTCATGAGCAGGACGATATTCTGAATCAGTCACGAGTGATTGCGGTAAATCGTGAGGATCTGCATGAGCAGGCACAGCTGCAGAATGCCGCACGGAATGCCGCAGAGAATCACCGTCTCTGGTATGTGGCGCTAACGCGTGCCAGCCATCGGGTTTACGCCATGCTACAGGATCAGAGTGGTCAATCAGATTCGTGTCTGGCCTACTGGCGTGGGCAGGGCGAGCAGGTCTTCCAGCACCCGCTCAGCTGTATGGAAAATACCTTAACAGCAGCACCACCGCGTATTGCGGTAGAACAGATGCAAACAGCACTGGAATTAGTTGCTCATCCTTTACCGGAACAGCAGTTCTATCCACGGACCAAAACCAGCTTCACCGCTTTATCGAGACATCAGCTGCATGTAACCGTACTGCAAGATGATCTGGTCAGTCTATATGAACACCCAGAAAGTGCTGCCGATGAAATCCATCTGCAGACAGAAGCAGAAGTGCTGCAACAGCCATTGGACTGGATCAAGCTGAATTTTCCTAAAGGTACTGTGGCCGGAACTTTCTTGCACAGTATTTTCGAGCATCTGGATTTTCAGGATAGCAGTTACTGGAATCTGGAAATCCGCCGTCGTTTCAAGAATACCGCGCCACATATCTGGATGGAATTGAAAGACCGGTTCCAGCAGGATTTTCAGATTCTAGAGCTACTGCAGCAGGCCTTCCAGCAGTATTATCTGCAGGCCACGATTAACCTGAATACTCTGTTTAAACGGGTAGCCAGTAATGCCAGCTTAAAAGCAGGAGCGCTAGCTGAGGCTATTTTGCATGTTATGGCCAGCGTCAACTACAAACTGTTGACCGGTATCCGCTTGCATGACCAAAGTGTTGCCTATCGCCATACATGGCACAGCTTTTTCCAGCAGCCATCTTTAGATGTCACTCATTTTCTACAGTTTATGACGCAGTTTGAGCGTTATTTTCTGGAACTGGATGATGATGCCTTTATTCAGCAGTTTGAGCAGGAAATGGGGCAGCTGCCTAAAGCAAGCACGCATGAAAATTTTGATGTGACTGGACTAATGCAGCAGTCAGCGGATCTATTCTTTGAAGAATTATCCGAAGATATTCTGCTGAATCTAATGCATGATTGGGTCGGGGAAATCCTGAACACACCGATTCAGAGCGAGTTTCGTTTAAGCCAGCTGGATCAGCACAGCTTTTTGTCGGAATTCCCGTTTTATCTGGCTTTGAATGATGCCCCGTTACAGATTCGCCAGATTCAGCAGCTGTTTGCGGATTATGGCCTGATCATGCCGGACTTTAATGAGGCCAAATCGGCACGTTACCTGACCGGGGCAATTGACCTGGTATATTTTGATGGTCAGCGCTATCACATCGCTGATTATAAGAGTAACTATCTCAGTGCCAATCAGCAGGATTATCTGCCGGAAGCAATTCATGACAGCATGACGCATTCCAGTTACTGGTTGCAGGCTGCCCTGTATCTGGTCGCCATGCACCGCTATTTAAGCGCTAATTTGCAGGGTTATGACATCCGGCAGCATCTGGGTGGAGCGACCTATTTGTATCTGCGTGGCATGAATGGGCAGGCCGGACAGGGGCTATATCACTGGCAGCCTGAAGTTGAATTTATCCAAAAATTGGATCATATTCTGGGCTATTATGCGGTGAATAAGTCAGCATAAAATGGCGAAACTAAGAAATATATACAATAGAAACAGAAAATTATCCTGTGGATAAGTTTGAGGATAACTGTGTGGAAAATGAGCAAAATCACATATCACAGCTGGCTTCGCCATTGATGTCCTGGATCGAGCATATATGTCAGCCGCCATTCAGTTCAGCTAACTTTGGCGATGAGGCCAAGCTGCTCATGCATGCCGTACTGGAAGCCATGCAAAATGGTAACAGCTGTATTGACGCTGCAGAGGATCAAGTCGCCTTGCTGCACAATCTAGTGCGCCGTGGTGAGTCTGATCAGCATGCGATTGCACCCTTTATTTTTCAAGACCAGCAGTTGTACCTGTACCGTTACTGGAAAATGGAACAAGCAATCGCTGCGCATGTGGTTCGCATCAAATCCCAGCAGTTAAAAGCTGTTCAGTTGAATGGCTATCATCGCAGCCTGCTTGCTGATCCGCAACAGCAGAAAGCGCTGGAAATGGTGGCCAGTCAAGGTTTAAGTATCATTACGGGTGGCCCGGGAACCGGGAAAACCTATACGCTGGCACATATTATTGCGGTGCTGAATGAAAGTTTGCCGGATATCCGGATTGCCATGGCAGCACCAACCGGCAAAGCGGCACAGCGTATGAAGGAAGCGTTGCAGAATGCCTTGAGCAGTCCGGCACTGGCCCAGTTTGACTTGGAAACCTTAAAACAGTTACAACCTGTGACCTTACACCGACTCTTGGGTCTGGGAATAACTGCACAGCCAAGATTCCACGCCCGACAGCCACTACCTTATGAGGTGATTGTGGTCGATGAAGCCTCTATGCTTGATTTGAGCCTGGCACAGATGCTGCTGGCAGCGGTGCCAGATGGGGCGCGTTTGATTCTACTGGGCGATGCGAATCAGCTGGCTTCTGTCGATGTTGGCACCGTATTGGCTGATTTGCAGCAGGTTCCGGCCCTGGCCAATAACCGGATCAATCTGATGAAAACTCGACGGTTTAGTGAAGGTGCACGGATTGGTGCATTGGCACATTTTATTCAGAAAGCACATCCTGATCAGGATCTGTTAACCGAATTTGAACAGCAAGTGGTAACTGCATCCGAGCTGCAGACCATTGATCTGGAGCAGATTGAAATTGACCATCTACAGCTGCAATACCTGCCGGAAAATGTATTGCTCAATGATGCTCAACCTTATTATGACCAGCTGATGTATGGTTATCAGGGCTATGTACAGGCTCTCAAAACAGGGGGAGGCAGTCAAGATTTTAATAGGTTTGTAGAGCAGATTATCCGTCATTTTGATGATTACCGTATCCTGACGGCAATCCGCCATGGGGTTTTGGGTCTGACCCGACTTAATCAGCAGATTGAACAGCGCCTGCTCACTGCAACCGGGCAGATCAAGCAGGGCGACTGGTATATCGGTCGTCCGGTGATGATGACCTATAACGATTACCAGCTGGGACTATCGAATGGGGATATTGGGATCTGTTTCCTGCGGGAGCATCTTGGACAGCGCCAGTTTGAAGTCTATTTTCCGAGTCTGGAAAAATGGGTTTTAGCAACGCGCTTGCCCAAAAGTATTGAAACTGCCTTTGCTCTAACCATTCACAAATCCCAAGGTTCAGAGTTTAGGCACACTGCAGTCGTACTGGACCATAAAGCCAGTAACCTGTTAAGTAAGGAATTGATTTACACAGCGATTACACGTGCAAAAAAAGCCGTCACATTATTGGTAGACCGCGAAGCATTTATACAATCGTTAAGCCTGAAAACTACCCGTCGTAGTGGCTTAAGCAGAAAAATCATTGAACAGTGTCATAACTTTTCAGGTGATAGTGAAACTGATTAATGTAAGCATATGCTTACAGCGATTCGGGAGATTTGCGGATAGAGCTTCACTGCCCTTTTTGAGAAGATGGGCCCTACAAAGAACTCAACAAGGAAAGTTGAGTATAATCGCATAATTATTATAAGAAAGTCGTGAGACAGCGAACTTACATTGATGTAGGTGAAAAAAGAGGAAACTTACAGCCGCTAAGCCTTGTAGTTTTGGGAGAGACTACAAGGCTTTTTTATATCTTGAGTTTATGGAAAGGTAGCATAATTTTATAAATTATTTAATTTATCTAAATCATCCATGTAAGATAAACAAGATGGGTTAAAAATGAGATTTGTGTAATATTAATCACAATTTAGGTTAATTAATGTAAGAAAATACTTACATATAGATACGAGAAATGCGTCTATTAGTAGCCCGGCTTTGTGGCAGAATCTACTACACAGGGATGTTGCAGTAAGAGCATGGAAAGTTTTTATTAACAATAATAACTATAAAGCGCGATGCAGCGTAATAAAAACAATAAATAATAAAAAAATAATGAAAAAGAAGAAACTACAGCGCACAAGAAGCCCGAGTCCTCTCGGGCTTTTTTTTATAGCTAAATAAAATTACCCATGTATCTAGCTAATGAGGCGAAAGATCAGCTGTTCTATATTTGTCTGAAATAATTAAGGCGTTTTTCATAATTTTTCGTTCAATCTCTAACCCAGTTCAACAAGCTTTATTTTGCAGATAAATGATATGCTTCCAGTGAATTGAGTGGATTTCTTTAAATCTATCTATCGTCGCATGATCTATTTTTGCAATCTAACGTAATTTCCCTTAAAATATGCAACTTGCTGTAGTGATGCACGGCAGTCAATGTTCTGAATTCTCATTACTTTGATTTTTATCAAAATATATAAGCATCTCGGAGAAATCGAATGGCTTTAACAAACGCAGATCGCGCAGAGATCATCGCTAAATTCGCTCGCGCTGAAAACGACACTGGTTCACCAGAAGTTCAAGTAGCTCTTTTAACTGCTCAAATCAATGACTTACAAGGTCACTTCAAAGAGCATAAACACGACCACCATAGCCGTCGCGGTCTAATCCGTATGGTTAACCAACGTCGTAAGCTTCTTGACTACCTAAATGGTAAAGACCACGGTCGTTATGTTGCTTTGATCGGTGCTTTAGGTTTACGTCGTTAATTCGATTTAAGCTTTATTTTCGGGTTTATTGCATGCATTGTGCTTTACAGCTGAAAACTAAAGTCAGCTTGGCTTTTTAGTCAGGCCTAGGAAGGGGCGAATGTTTCGCTCCTTCTTTGTGTTTAAAATTAGTGTTTCTTTCTGGTGAGGTCGGCTTCTAAGCTTTGTCATTTACTCGTTCAAAAGGACGTGAATGCCAAACCTTAGGGGTCTCCACTAGAATAATTGTTCACAAGAACTAGGAAAAAATAAAACATGTCGATGTTTAATATTGTTCGTAAAGAATTCCAGTTTGGTCAGCACCAGGTGGTTCTTGAAACTGGTCGTGTTGCACGCCAGGCCAATACTGTTGTGATTACTATGGGCGGCGTAACCGTACTGGTCGCTGTTGTTGCTCAACCGACTGCTAAAGCGGGTCAAGACTTCTTCCCGTTAACCGTAAACTACCAAGAAAAGCAATATGCTGCGGGCCGTATCCCAGGTGGTTATGGTAAGCGTGAAGGCCGTGCATCTGAAGCTGAAACTTTAATTTCACGTCTGATTGACCGTCCAATCCGTCCATTGTTCCCAGAAGGTTATTACAACGAAATCCAGGTGACTGCGACTGTAATCTCTTCTGACAAGACCATGGAAGCTGACATCGCTGCGATGTTAGGTACTTCTGCTGCACTTGCGATTGCGGGTACACCATTCCGTGGTCCAATCGGTGGCGCACGTGTTGGTTTGATCAACGGTGAATATGTTCTTAACCCGAACTATGAGCAAATGGCTCAGTCTGACCTTGACCTGGTGGTTGCAGGTACAGAATCTGCGGTATTGATGGTTGAATCTGAAGCGAAAGAACTTTCAGAAGACCAGATGCTGGGCGCTGTATTGTTCGGTCATGACGAAATGCAAATCGCGATTCAAGCAATTAAAGAATTTGCTGCTGCAGCTGGCGCGAAAGAATCAACTTGGGTTGCTCCAACTAAAAACGAAGATCTTCAGGCAAAACTGAAAGAAGCGTTTGAAGCGAAAATCTCTGAAGCATATACCATTGCAGTTAAGCAAGACCGTTATGCGGCACTTGATGCAATTCAAGCAGAAGCAGTTGCTCAATTCGTTCCTGAAAATGACGAAACCGGTATTGCAGATGACTTGAACGAATTGTTTGAAGATCTGAAATACCGCACAGTACGTGACAACATCCTATCTGGTAAGCCACGTATCGACGGTCGTGACACGAAAACAGTTCGTGCACTTGACGTACAAGTTGGCGTGTTAGACCGTGCACATGGTTCAGCATTGTTTACACGTGGTGAAACTCAGGCGTTGGTAACAACAACTTTAGGTAACACACGTGATGCCTTGATGGTTGATACATTGTCAGGTACTAAAACTGACAACTTCATGCTTCACTACAACTTCCCTGCATACTCTGTAGGTGAAACTGGTCGTGAATCCGGTCCTAAACGTCGTGAAATTGGTCATGGTCGTTTGGCACGTCGTGGTGTGCAAGCTGTTCTTCCAGCAGCTGACCGCTTCCCGTATGTAATCCGCATCGTATCTGATATCACTGAATCGAACGGTTCATCTTCAATGGCTTCTGTATGTGGTGCTTCTCTGTCACTTATGGATGCAGGTGTACCAATTAAAGCACCAGTGGCTGGTATCGCGATGGGTCTTGTGAAAGAAGGCGAACGTTTCGCAGTTCTTTCTGACATCCTGGGTGACGAAGATCACCTTGGTGATATGGACTTTAAAGTAGCTGGTTCTGCAAACGGTATTACTGCACTTCAGATGGATATCAAAATCGAAGGTATCACTGAAGAAATCATGGAAGTTGCTTTGAACCAGGCGTATGCAGGTCGTATGCACATCCTGAATGCAATGAACCAGGTGATTTCACGTGCTCGTCCAGAAATTTCTATGCACGCACCGACTTTCCAGGTAATTACCATTAATCCTGACAAAATCCGTGATGTCATTGGTAAAGGTGGTGCGACTATTCGTCAAATCACTGAAGAAACCAAAGCTGCGATTGATATTGAAGACAATGGTACAGTACGCGTATTTGGTGAAACTAAAGCTGCTGCACAAGCTGCGATTGCAAAAATCCAGGCGCTGACTGCTGAAGTTGAACCAGGTACGATCTATACAGGTAAAGTGATTCGTATCGTTGAATTCGGTGCGTTCGTTAATATCCTGCCAGGTACTGATGGTCTGCTACACATTTCTCAAATCTCTAACGAACGTATTGCCAACGTTGCAGACGTATTGAAAGAAGGTCAGGAAGTGAAAGTACAGGTTGCTGATGTTGACAACCGTGGCCGTATCAAATTGACAATGAAAGACATTGAACAAGCTTAATTGTGAGATGACTTTTAAAGTCTGAAAAAAGCCTGCTTTATGCAGGCTTTTTTACATTTGAAGTTTATGAGATTAAAAAATACCGGCTGATTTAAGTGAGAAAAATCCGTTAGATCCAGTCAATATTTGAATTACATCGCTTACGATGATGTTGCTGGAGGATTATGTCTTGATCATATTTTTAGATTTTATTTTGACCAGAGCGCTGGCAGCAAATTAAAGTTAATTGAATTTGCTGCCAGCAGAGATGTGATCTAAACAATACTGAATTGATTCTTTCGCTTATGAACAAAATATCATCCACTAAATTATTTAGACCACCTTAGGTTTTTGGCATTTTTATAGAGGCAGGAAGTAGGATGCCAATCATTCTCCTGCTTATGCTTAAAATCACTTTTGGATTCTTATAACATGAGCTGCCTGCTTTTAGTCTTAACTATTCTGAATCAGGTCAAAGGATCTGCCTCTGAATTCTTGAGTAATCTGTAAATCTCATCTTTTAGCTTTAATTTTTTTCGCTTGATTGCTTCGATATCTGTATTAACAAGATTTACCGGGTCTAATGCCAGCTGTGCAATCTGTCGATCCAATTCATCATGTTCCTCAAAAATACGGGCGAAATACGGATTTTCATCCCGAAGCTGGGTAATAAGGTCGCGATATTCGGGGAACATGTACTTTAATTTTTTATTGCAATCTCTGGTTTTCATAATCAGTTATAAACTCAAAAAAATAATGTAAGAATCCCCGAACCATCTCAGTTTCAGCCGAGATAGACCAGGGAGGGGGAGGTTATTTGAAGTGCAGATGCTTCACTTCACGACGTAGCTGTTGAACTTCATCAATCAGATCCAGCATCATGGCGACAGCACTAAAAGATGCATCAAAATCACGTTGTAAGCGGTATGCCCGTTGTGCTCGGGTAACATCTTCACCAATGAAATGATAGGAAGTGTTACGACTACGGTTAGGTAAAATGCCATGTTCCATCAGCTGTATTACCCATTCCGGGCTTTGCCCGCATGCTTCTGCAAAATGGCTGAGATCAAATTGATGGTCATCCATGATTTCTGAGGGGATAAAACCCTGAGAAAAATTTTCTTTATATTGAATGGTGGTCATGGCCTGCTCCTTAAATATCCAGACTAAAGTCATTGCTGTGAATCAGATCGGGGGCATATGGTAATAGATAGGATTGGAGATAATGCCTGAGATCAGATTTCCCATGATTCAATATATGCGTGGCAGTCGTGTAAAAACTGCTGGAGGTACAAAACCTGCTTAAATTTAAGTTAGGCAAGTGATGAGCTAAAAGTGGCTGATATCTGCCACGCCATAGCAACTGTTTTGCCGAACATTGGTCAAAAATAGTTTCAGATGCATCACCATATTGCTTATTCTTATTTTTGGACATCCCTGTGCCGTGACCCGCTTTTAATAAAGAGTCAGGTAATCGTTGGAGCATATAGGTATACGATCTGAACATAGTAAATGGATAAAAAATAACCGCGTTCGATCCATTATTCTGAGTTTTAGTGCACTACAACAGTGAAGATTTGTACCTTATTGTTTCAAATCATGACAATAAAAAAGCCTCCGAGTAGAGGCTTTTTAAAATACTAACTAAATTAGTGTTTTATCCAAGTTACGCTGCGTCCAATTACGGAAACGCCTACATAACCACGTAGAGTTCAGCGTTTACCATTAGCGTTCAAACGTGCTTTACCTTTATAGATCTTGCCCCCAATTGGATCCAAGACTTGACCATCAATGTATTCATTTGGCTTATTTGGATTTTGTTTAAAATTCCAAATAAAAGGTAAGCCAATGAACGGTTTACCTTTGAGCTTGCCAGGGCAGTTATGGCAAATAACTTGTTTTTCGGCACCTGGTAGACTCCGGGTTTCGACAATAATCCCTTCATAGGTGCCATCAGGTTTTTTGCGGATTTCGACATCTGCACGTGAATAGCCACTTTGGTCATCTACAGTCTTCCATATTCCAATCAATGGATCTACATTGGCTAAACTGCATACTGATACGGTTGCTAAAGAAATCCCCATACATAAAGCGCGTACTAATTGTTTCATATCCATCCTAGGAAATTATCGTGTTTTAAAAATAGATTTATTGCTCTAATTTATAAATAATAACTTTATAAATCAATTTATTATTTTGTGATGAAAGTTGTTTTAATATGGGTTAAATGAACGAAAAATCATGTTTTATCGAAAATGTTTGAAGCTTGTCCAAGTCGTATCGCATAACTTGGACAACGCAATTTTCAATTTTTGATCCAAGTCATATTACGCCCGACTGGAGCTCCTTCAGTTCGGCTATGAATTGCCAGATGTCGACCATTATTTTTCAGACGTGCACGTGCCTGATATAGTTTTCCCGAGATGGGGTCGAGCAGGGTGCCATTAATAAATTCATTGGTCTTTTCTGGATGACTGCTCAGACCCTTAAGCATGGTCAGTCCAACCAGAGGCTGATCCTTGAGAGAGCCGGTGCATTGAGTACAGTTTTGTTGTGGAACCGCCCCCGGAACCTCACGTACATTTACAATTTTGGCCATATAGCGATCTTTAGCATCCTTACTGATGATGACATCTGCCAGAGAATAACCGGTACGGTCATCAATGGTTTTCCATTGTCCAAGCAGTGGATCATTGTTGGCAGATACTGACAGGCTAATTGTGCTTGCTGCTGCAACAATCAAGGAACAGAACAGTTTAAATTTCATCATCACACATTCCCCAAGTATTAAAAATACTTCTAAAATCTTAAAGGCATAAAAATATTATGGGATTAATATAGCGTGAAAAATCTACTAATTACCAGTGAATAATCAAATATCTCCAAGAAAAATTAAAACCTAAATTGATGAAAAATCACATTAATCGAGAAATGTGGGACGTGATGAGTATTTGATGGATTAGCACATTAAAAAGGGAAAGAGGCTGAAAGCTGGTTAAATAATTAGCTCAGACAGCTTTGGAAGTCAGGGTTAATTAATAGGGGATTGAGTTTATATTCATTAAGAATAGAGTGGGGCCAAGTATTGGTATTTCCATATAGCCGTGTAGAGCTGAAGGATATGGTAAGTTTGAAATTAAAAATATTTATTCTTCATGGAAAAGAAAACTCTGGATTTATAAAAATAAAAGCACTCCTATTGAGTGCTTTTATTAACAAAGATACCTGTAATTAACTAAGGTGCTCACCGAACAGACCTAAAGCTTCTTCAGCAGTAAAGGTGTATTGGCTGTTACAGAACTGACAATCCATTTCAATTGGATTCTGGAATTCTAAAGTTTCACGAACGGATTCAACCCCGATCTGTTGCAAGGCAATGGCACAGCGTTCTTTAGAACAGGTACAACCGAATTTCAGCTGTTCTGCTTCAGGCAAACGAACTTGTTCTTCGTTATATAAACGATAGAGGATTTCATTGGTATCCAGGCTAACCAGTTCTTCTGCTTTCAAGGTTTCAGTCAACATGGTCACGCGTGGCCACAAATCTTCATCCACATAGCGTTGTTCTTCTTCACTATTACGTGGTAGAAGCTGGATCAGCAAGCCACCTGAACGCTTCTGGTCACTTGCCAGCACAATACGGGTTGGAATCTGCGCAGACAGATCATAATACTGCATCAGGCATCCCGCCAGATTATGTTTATCCAGTGGTACGATACCTTGGTAACGCTCACCCACTTCAGGCTCAATATTGATAAACAGTACAGGACTGATCAGGGCTTTTAGAACGGTACTGCTGTCTTCTGCCACCTGAAAACGAGGATCCTCTTCATAATCAGCCAACGCACGCACTTCACCACGATGGTTACATTCCGCCATAGCCCATTTAAACGTACCAGTAGCCTGAATTTGCAGACTGATGCGTCCCTTGATTTTTAACGTACTTGCCAATAGGGCAGTTGCACTGAGCATCTCGCCCAAAAGGATTTGTACGGCAGGAGCATAGTCGCGCTGCGCTAAAATTGTTTGTAAAGCTTCTTGAAGATGCACTACTTCACCACGAACAGGGCTATCCTCAATAAAAAAGCGTTGGCGTAAATCAGACATAAAATTCTCCATAACCCTGCTTTAATGGTGACACTATTGTAAAACACAAGTTATGACAGATCATCTGTTATGGTATCAATTCCTGTGCCGTTGACATTCTGTTGCTTCTGTATTGGATTTATTACACTTTTACGATGTTGATCCTGTTCGAACAGGTAGCTTAACTCCGCCATGCTGCTGTGCTGTTGAGCATGTAATGACTCAGGAGCAGATTCAGCCTGCTGTTCTGCTTTTAATACAGTTTCATCATACTGACGGAACTGTAGAATTGTCTGCTCAGCGAGTTCTACAGATTGATGGGTTGCTGCCAGTAATGACTGTGTCAGCGCTAAAGCAGAAAGATAAGTTTCACGGAAAACATTTTCCACACCCAGTTCATGCAGCAAATGTGCATGATGGCGATCACGCGCGCGTACCCACAATTTTAGATCCGGGTAATTCCAGCACAAATGACGTACGACCAGCAAAGAATCCTCAATATCATCAATCGCGACAATCACCTGATCTTTGGAAGCAATATCTGCCAGTTGTAGCGCCGTGGTTTCAGTTGCATCTGCCTGAAAGAAGGGAATAGCTTGATCTTTGAGTAGTTCGCTTGCTTCAACCGTATTGTCCATTACACTAAAGCTCAGACCTTGCTGATGAAGTACACGCGCTACGATTTGCCCAAAGCGACCAAAACCAATCAGTAAAATCGGTGTAGTGGCTAAAGGCTCTACCTGGGTATCAAAGTCTGCGACCAGATGATGTGAGCGATTTAATCGCGGTAAGATTTGTTGATCGAGCAACCAGTAGAGCACTGGTGTCATTAACATGGATAGCGCCAACATACATAGCAGTGGCGATAACAAGCTGATATCTAAGATGGTATGGGTAACTGCAATAGTGAGTAACACAAAAGCGAACTCACCGCCTTGGGCCAGGCTAACCGCGGTTAAGGTGCTGGTACGCCAGCTATTCTGATAATAACGGGCAATTGCCAGACTGAGCACAAATTTACTCAATATGATCAGCACGGCGCCACCAATAATCAGTCCAGGCATCTGCAAGACATCACTTAGCTGAATCGCTAGGCCAATACTGATAAAACACAAACCGATCAATATGCCATGAAAAGGCTGAATGGCATTTTCGACGTGTGGTCTGAAATCGGAATCTGCCAGCAGAATTCCGGCAAATAAGGCTCCTAAATATAGTGTTAGTCCCAGTGTCTGCATCAGTACCAACAAGCCGAGGATTACAAAAATTGCCACCAAAGCATGCAGGTCATGGCTGCTGCTTCTGGCAATCCAGCGATACAGGGGTTGCATCAAATAGCGGTTACACAGGAACAGTCCGGTAAAGGTTGCCATAATGGCAGCAAAGTAAGCAACGCCATGTTCAGTCGAACTTACTCCGGAAAATAGTGGAATAATGGCAATTAGTGGAATTAGCAGCAGGGCTTGAATTAATAAACTGATATAACTGAGCTGACCATGGGAAGTCGCGAGCTGCTCCTGTCGCATCAGATGTTGAATACTCAGTGTCATCGCAGACAGGCTGCCAGCCAGCCCAATGACGACACTGGTGATGAGACTTTGCTGTAAAAAAATGGCAGAACATAAGCTCAGAATGGCGCCTGACCCCAAGACCAGTGCAGCAGTTGAGATCCAGGCAGAATGAGGCATCTGGATGAAGCGTTGTGGCCGTAGTTGTAAACCTACCCAGAACAGCAGAGACAGGATACTGATTTGCATTAGCATCGAACGAAGTTGGGGATCAGTAACGAGATTCAGGGTTTCAGAACCGAGCACAAGGCCCGTCAATAAATAACCCAGCACTGCTGGCAGTTTCAAATAGCGGGTGATTGGTACAATCAGCAATGCTGCCACCAGAATTAATGTAATTTGCAACAGTATCGACATGTTCAACCTTAAATCTTATTTCCGTATTGCAGCTTGCAGGACTAGCTCAGTTCTTGTGGATCGACATCCAGGCTTAACTTCATTGAGGAAGGCTTGTCTTGCAGCATGGCTTGCCACCATGCCCTGACATAATAGTGCAAACGTGGACGGTCTGCAGACAGTAGTACCATATGTGATTGGTAACGGCCCGCCTTGCGTTCCATTGGTGCTGGAATAGGTCCCCAGATCTCCAGTTGTAGGTCCTGATACTGCCTTAAGAAGGCAGCATGTTTCTGTAAGAACTCTGTATTTAATGCCTGATCACGTGATTCGCAACGGATCATCACTGCATAGCGATAGGGTGGCATGCGGGCAATCTGACGCTGCTCTAAGGTCTGTTTGGCAAAAGCCCGGTAGTTATCTGTCACCAAGGTATTTAGCAAAGCATGGTCAGGACGTAAGGTCTGTAGATAGACATCACCTTTATGCTCGCCACGACCGGCACGACCAGCCACCTGTACAATCAGTTGGGCAGTACGTTCGGTGGCACGGAAGTCCACACTGAGCAGACCAGAATCAATATCTAAAATAGCGACCAGTGTGACATAGGGGAAATGGTGACCTTTGGCCAGCATTTGCGTACCGAGCAAAATCGCCGGTTCGCTTTTCTGAATCTTGTCATAGATTTTCTGCCAGCTACCGACCCGACTGGTAGAGTCACGATCTACCCGAATGACTTCATGATCGGGAAAGAGTTCATTCAATTGCTCTTCAACCTTGCCGGTTCCCATGCCGAGTGTTTTGAGTTCAGTATGATTGCAGCTTGGACAATGATCCGGCATACGGTGCAGGGTGCCACAATGGTGACAATGCAAATGTTGATATGGCTGACGGTGTACAGTGAAATTGGCATCACAGTTTGGACACTGTGCCTGCCAGCCACAGCTGTCACAAATCAAAACGGGTGCATAACCACGGCGGTTCAGGAACACCAGTACCTGTTCCTTTTTTTCCAGACGTTTGCGTATTTCCTGAATCAGATGCAGGCTGATGCCATGCTGTTTCTGTGCCACCTTTAAATCTAGAATATGAATCTTTGGCATTAAGGCTGTACCAGCACGCTGGTTGAGTTCCAGTACCTGCATTTTGCCATTGGCAACCAGTGCATAGGTATCGATACTGGGTGTGGCAGAGCCCAGAAGCACCGGACATTGCTGCAAATGCCCGCGATAAAGCGCAACATCTCGGGCATGATAACGGAAGCCTTCCTGCTGTTTAAAGGACAGATCATGTTCCTCATCCAGGATGATCAGTCCCAGATTAGGCATCGGGGTATAAATGGCAGAACGGGTACCCAACACAATCGAGGCTTTACCGGTTTCTGCAGCTTGCCAGGCTTGCAGACGTTTCGAGTCATTTAAACCAGAATGTAACAAGGCAATATGACAATGGAAACGTGACTGGAACCGGTTAATGGTTTGTGGCGTCAGGCCAATTTCCGGTACCAGCACTAAAACCTGTTTTCCCTGTTTCAGCACCTTTTCCATGATCTGCAAATAAACTTCAGTCTTGCCGCTGCCGGTCAGACCATCCAGTAAGAAAGCCTGATATTTATTTTTAAATTTCAGCACCTGCTGAATGGCATGCTGCTGTTCCGGATTGGCTGTAAGCGGCATTTGTGCCAGTTGAACAGGCTGCGGGCTGAAATCCTGTGCTTCCAGCACACATTCACAAATTCCTTTTTTCTCTAAAGCTTTTAGGGTAGCTGTTTCGATCCCTGCCAGGTTCAGTACAGTTTCAGTGGTACCGACTGGATGCAATTTTAAAATTTTATAGGCTTCCTGCTGACGCTCGGAACGGCGCACCTTGGCTTCTGCCTGGTCATCTAACAGTTTCCAGTTCCGGGCCAGCAGGTTATAGGGCTTACCTTGACGTAATAAAGTTGGCAAGGCACTTTGCACCACTTCACCAATCGGGAACTGGTAATACTGCGCTGACCAGTTCAGCAGATTCAGTACCTTGTCATCAATGAGTGCCCGGTCATCCAGTAATTCCGTAATCTCTTTAAGTTTAAAACTGGAATCTAGTGGAGTGTCTGGCGGCAGCTTTTCCATAATGACCCCAACCAGATTCTGCCGGCCAAAAGACACCGCCACGCGCGCACCAACCTTAGCCTGCTGATATTGTGCCGCACTTAAACTGTAATCAAAACAGTCAAACAGATGAACAGGAACAGCAACACGAACACGATAAACTGAAGGAGTTGAGGCTGGGTGATCTGAGATGGGCAAGTGAGGCATCCTGATGAATTTTCGTCGTGCTAAAAAGGCAGTTGTGTTAGAGTGAGCAGATATTTTATATCTAAGAATATGAATGATTTTGATGGTCTGACGCAACTGCGTTGGGGCAAATTTTTGGAAAATTAGAGCATTACAATGCCAGCATATCAATTTATCGCGCTTGATGCTTCGGGTAAGCAGCAAAAAGGCGTACTGGAAGGGGACTCTGCACGTCAGATCCGTCAGCAACTTCGGGACAAAGCCTTGATTCCGGTGTCTGTTGATCCAGTCGAGCAAAAGGACAAGCATTACCGGCCGCGCTGGTTTGAAAAAAGCCTTACAGCTTATGACCTGGCACTGATGACCCGGCAACTCTCCGTTCTGGTTGCCGCCGGTATTCCGCTGGAAGAAGCCATTCGCGCCGTCGGTAAACAAAGCGAAAAGGTGCATGTACAGAACCTGCTGATGTCGGTGCGTTCCAAGGTGCTGGAAGGGCATAGTCTGGCACAGGGCTTGCAGCAATCCGGCCGCTTTCCGGAACTGTATATTGCAACCATTGTTGCCGGTGAACGTTCCGGACATCTGGACCTGATTATGGATCAGCTGGCGGACTATACCGAAAACCGCTTTGCCATGCAGAAAAAAATTCAGGGTGCAATGATTTACCCGATCATTCTGCTGCTGATGTCCTTTGCCATTGTGATGGGACTGATGACCTATGTCGTTCCAGACATTGTCAAAACCTTTGACCAGAGCAAAGATGCTTTGCCATGGATCACGGTCGCGTTGATGAAAGCCAGTGACTTTATCCGGATGGCTTGGCCTTTCATGTTGGCTGGTAGTGCCGTTGCTATTTTCCTGCTGGTGCGTTTTCTACGCACCACCGCAGGACATTATGCTTTTGACCGCCTGACCTTGAAATTACCGCTATTTGGCAAATTATCACGTGGGATTAATGCGGCACGCTTTGCCAGTACCCTGTCCATTTTGACCCGTTCTGGGGTGCCGCTGGTCGATGCCTTAAAGATTGGTGCGGCGGTCAGCAATAACTGGGTCATTCGTGATGCGGTTAATCTGGCAGCGGAAAAGGTGACTGAAGGCGGCAACCTGGCGACCCAGCTGGAGCGTAGTGGTTATTTCCCACCGATGATGGTACAAATGATTCGAAGTGGTGAAGCTTCCGGTGAACTGGACCGGATGCTGGACCGGGCATCAACCATGCAGGACCGTGAAGTGACTACACTGATTTCGACGTTACTGGCTTTGCTGGAACCTCTTATGCTGGTGCTGATGGCAAGTATTGTGTTAGTAATCGTAATTGCGGTGATGCTGCCAATTGTGAATATGAATAATATGATTTAAATAAAGTGTGGGTAGAATTCCAATTATAAGCCCAAACAGATTTTCAAAATTAAGCAATGAGAGACATGGAGTGAAAAGGACTGAGATGATGAATGAACAGCCAGATTCTTTAAAAACAGGCTCAGGTATGACGCGTATCAAACATGCTTCGGGTTTTACCCTGATCGAAGTAATGGTCGTGATTGTGATCCTGGGCGTATTGGCTGCACTGATCGTACCTAACGTGATGGGCCGTGGTGAGAAGGCAAAAGTTGATACTACAGTGATCAAACTGCAAAGCGTGGCCGGGTCTCTGGACCAGTACAAGCTGGATAATGGTAAGTATCCAAGTATGCAGGAAGGTGGTTTAGATGCTTTAGTCAACAAACCTGCATCTGCAAAAAACTGGTTACCGGGTGGCTATGTCAAAGGCGGTTATCCGAAAGACAGTTGGGATAATGAATTGCAATATGTCATTCCTGGTACGGATGGACGTTCATTTGACCTTTATTCATTTGGTGCTGATGGCCAGTCTGGCGGTGAAGGCACAGATGCGGATATTTATTATCAGCCTTAATTGAGAATCATTATAAATTTCTTCTTTATGGAATATATCACTTCATTTAATTGGGTATCTCAATACTAAGTGAAGTGATAATAACTCTTAATACATAAATATAATCTAAATACATGAATTTAAAATTAATTTTATAATCCATTCTATTTGATAGTCATAATAAGAAGTATTCCCATGTTTATCGATTACAATTATCGTAAAATATGAATAAATATAGACTTTTCATTTCCATAAAAAAGCTCATAATGATTTCTATGGCACAAATTCGGCCAAAGGAGATGGGTATGAAAGCATTAATTATAAGAGATGAAATAAATCAGTTTCATTGGACAATGCTGAAATCTGTCTTTTTGGTTCTAAGCATTCTTCCGGTGAGCCAAGCAGTTTTGCATTTGTGGCAAAGCACGGAAGGTAGCAGCCAGATCATGGTAGGTTTCTTTGCACTGAGTCTGATGAGCAGCTTGTTAGCTTTGTGCTTCTGGTCGGCATTAAAAGCCAGCGTCATGGAGGTGAAACAGGAAGAAATTTCATCCTTTGAGCGTGGCGTGGTTCAGCTCTACCGTTTTCTGCCGATGCTATCATTGGCCAGTATGATGTCCTATCTTGCTGTACAGATTTAATTATCTTTCCAATAAAAAAAACCGGGGCATAAGCCTCGGTTTTTATTTTTAAAATATTGCATAAAACTTCCTCTCCCTCTGGGAGATGAAAAGCACTGCTTTGCAAGAGAAGAGGGTAAAAATTTACCTCTCCCTAACCCTCACTTGCGCTAATTTAAAAAGCAGTGCTTTAAAATTAGCTCAGGAGAGGGAACTTAAGAAATTATCTTCTCGACTTAAAGCTGACATCCACTTTACGTGGGCGGAAACGCCATCCAAGTAATAACAGCAGGGTTGAGAGAATCAGTACAGGCCAGTCACTCAGTTTCGTATACAGCGTTTCACCCTGCATTGCTGGCAACTCACCGCGTAATACCGCTTCTTGATCCATAGGCGCACGTTTCACGATATGACCATTATGATCAATAAAGGCGGTTACACCGGTATTGGTCGCACGGATAAACCAGCGACCATTTTCCTTGGCCCGCATTTGCACCATTTGCAGGTGTTGCTGCGGTCCAGCAGTTCCAGTAAACCAGGCATCATTAGATACCGTTACCAGAAAGTCGCTTTGACTGGCATTGCGACGGGTCAGATTCGGATAAGCGACTTCATAGCAAATCGCAGAGCCCAGATGCTGATTTTTGATATTTAGCGGTTGCTGATCATTTGCCCCACGAGAAAAACCGCTCATAGATGGATCATTTTGCAAAGCGGGAAGTACCCAGCTGAGCGCGCCGGAAAGTGGGATGTATTCACCAAATGGCACCAAGCGCTGTTTTTTATATAGCCCACTGGCTTCATCACCGATGGCCATGATGCTGTTGTAATACTTAGGTGTGCCTTCGGCTTGGGATTCTTTCAGATCCCAATAAGGAATACCAGTAACCCAGGAGCTTCCGGATTTCTCTGCCTGTGCTTTCATCGCATCTAGGAAATCAGGAATATCGGCCTGAAACATCGGAATCGAAGATTCTGGCCACACGATCAAATCACGACCCCATTCGGTCTTGGTCAGATTGGCATAGATCAGCAGGGTTTTAACCTGATATTCAGTCAACCATTTCAAATCTTGTGGAATATTACCCTGAATCAGAGACACGCTGAGTGGCTTAGTGCCTTCTTTCTGTTCCACAAAAGTCAGTTGCGAAGCTCCCCAGGCACCCAGCAAAAGCAGCAGGGATGGGATTGCCCAGAACACACGACGATTAAGAATCTCAACCAAAGCACAAGCCAGTATGATCACCACGAAGGATACGCCAAACACACCGAAGAGTGGCGCATAGCCATCCAGCAAACGTTCGGTAAAGGCATAGCCGGCAAATAGCCATGGGAAACCTGTAAAGACCCAAGTCTTCGCCCATTCAAACAGTACCCACAATGGCGCAAAGGTCAGAGGGGTTTCCGGAAAGAAGCGACGGTAGATAAAGGTCTGTACTGCGGTAAATAGACCCATGACCAAGGCCATGATCAGAATCATCACGACACTAAGGAATGAGCTGGTATCACCATATTCATGGATCGAGGTATACAACCAGAATGCACCAACAAACCATAAACCAATGCCATAAGCCCAGCCAATACCAAAAGCCTGTTTGGCACTGCGTTTACGCAGACAAGCATAAAGCAGCGCCGGAGACAGGATGGCCAACCACCAATAGTGGTACGGCGCCAGTGCAAAACTGAAGATGGCACCGGAAAATAAAGACAGCAGCAGTGGATAAATCAGTGGAAGTTGCTCAGAACTTTCAGACAGCTTCAACAACTTGTCGAAATGTGCCCTCATTGGCGCACAGCCCGAATCGAATGAATAGAACGGGCATCCGCTTCCAGAATGGTAAAGATCCAATTTCCAAGCTCAATCACCTGACCTTCTAAATCGCTCACCAAGCCGATTTCCTGCAATAACAGGCCACCCATGGTTTCTACTTCATCATCAGAAAAGTCGGCATCGAGCATATTGTTAAAATGCTCAATTGGAGTCAGTGCTTGCACAATCCAGGTATTGGCTGTGGTCGGATCATTGTCGGGAACAATATACAATGCTTCTTCATAAGCAATATCATGTTCATCTTCAATTTCACCAACAATCTCTTCCAGAATGTCTTCTAATGTCACCAGACCAGAAGTGGAGCCATATTCATCAATTACGACTGCAATATGGGTCTGGGTATTTTTCAACATACGCAAAACCTGATCTGAACGTGCACTTTCAGGTACGAACAGTGGCTGGCGCATTAAGGCACGGATATCCACCTTAGAAGTCGGTTCGGTCAGGAAAGGCAGCAAGTCTTTGGCAAGCAAAATACCCACCACATTATCAGGCTGATCTGATGAAAATACGGGAAAGCGTGAATGCGCTGATTCTACCAAAACATGCAGAATATCAAGAAGCTGGTCATCTTCCTGTAAGCTGATCATGGAAGTGCGTGGTGTCATCACTTCACGAATTTTGGTCGCTGGAAGGTCGAGTACGCCTTCTAGCATCGCTACAGTATCGGGTTCTAGAAATCGACGTGAATCTTGTACTAGTTTTAGCAGTTCGTCGCGAGTTTCGGGAGCGGTTCCCAGCCATTTGCGTAAGCCGCGCATACCCCACGACGGGCCTGATTCCTCGTGCATGATCTTTCCTAAAAACTCTTAATATCTAAAAAAATGTAATTTTATCATACCGCAGAAAATGCAGTTGTCTATTGCAATTATTTAAGGCGACCGTGACTGTCGCAGTCAACTACTTAAAACGAAAATGGCAATAAAGCCAGTCATGGGTATAGACACATGTTTATGTTAAAATAACCTGGTCTTTCCCTCCTGAGTCTGCCGATGTCTGAAGCTGAAATTACTCCTAGCCTGCAACTAAATACTCGCGGTTTACGCTGTCCAGAACCTGTGATGATGCTGCATCAGGCGATTCGTAAGTCCAAGTCAGGTGATGTGGTTGAGGTGTTTGCAACGGATAATTCGACTTCATGGGATATTCCAAAATTCTGTATGCACTTGGGGCATGAATTACTGTTACAGGAAGAACGCCTGGATGAAAATGGCAATAAAGAGTTTCATTATCTGGTAAAGAAAGGGTAATAACGTGTTGGGCAGATGAAGTGAATCATTTGCCCTGCTTCGATTAATCAACACTTTCCGGGCTTGAAGCCTATTTCACAATAACAACCTGATTCTAAAACGATAAATTTTAGAAAAGACCATCTCTTTAGCAAGCAAACATATTTTCTCTGGTCAGAGAACAATTGAAGCAAATCCATCAGACCAAACTCGCTAGGCTTAATCAATTAAATTTATTATAATGTCGAAAAAATAAGCATAAAAATAAAAATGATCAGAAATTCTATTGCTCAAATACTCGAACAATTGGGATTAAGCGCACAGAAACGCGCTTTACATATTCAGTTTTCCAATCAACAGCTTAATTCGGAAATCTTTCTGCAGCGTATTGATGGACAGCATGTGCTCAATCAAGGGCTGAAGATTGAACTTATTTGTTTATCTAGCAATGCCCTGATTCCTCTCAAAAGCTTCATAGGCACACAGGTTACGGTAGATCAGGTGACAGACCAGGGGCAGCTGTTTCGCAGTTCAGGCATTATTACCCGGGCAGTTCAGGGGCAAAGTGATGGCGCATTAACGCTTTATAAGCTTACTTTGGAAGATGCCACTTCACTTTGGCATAAACGCCGGAATAGCCGTGTGTTTATGGACAAAAGTGTCCGCGATATTACCAGAATATTATTTGAAGAATGGCAGAGTAAAAGCCTATTATTTGCGGCTGCACTCAAGCTGGATTTATCCGGTTTGCAGCAGATCTATGATGTGCGTCCTTTTAGTATGCAGTCGAATGAAACTGACTATGAATTTTTAACCCGTTTATGGCGCAGTGAAGGTATTAACTGGCTGATTGATGAATCTGAACTATTGCTCCTACATTCCTCTGCACCGATTACAGCACAGAAACTCAGATTGATTGATGATAATAGCCAATATCAGGCTCTAAGCCGCCGGGTAATCCGTTTCCACCGTTCTAGTGCTACCGAACAGACAGATAGCATGACCAGCTTTATTGCAGAGCGAAAATTACAGCCGACTGCTGTACATATCCAGCGCTGGCATGCTGATCGTTTGAGTCAGGAAGAAGGTGCAGGCTCAGTACAGAGCAGGCATCAGCATAGCCAAACTCAGGATAATACAAGTTTAGGGTTGGAACAGGCGTGGCATATTAGTCCGGCATGGGTCACTGACCTCAAGCATGAAGATCAGGCTACGTCAGCATCAAATGCGCAAATTGAGAAAGTTAACCAGAACCTGCAACATTTTTATGATGTGCAGGCCAAGCAGTTTTTAGCAACATCTACTGTACGTGATGCGCAAGTCGGTTACTGGTTCCGACTAGATCAGCATCCAGAAATTGACCAGCATCAGGCAGCCGATAAAGAATTTCTGATTCTTTCCAAGCAATTCTATAACCAGAATAATTTACCCAAAGACCTGAATGCACAGGTGAATGTTTTAATTCAGCAAAGCCAGTGGCAGCTGACAGAAGTTAAAGATACTGATGAGCGCCAGGCCAATCATTTAGTCTTGCAACGTCGCAATATTCCTTTGGTTCCTGAATATCAGCCTTTATTGCATCGACCACCAGCCTATCCGCAACGGGCAAAAGTAGTCGGACCAGAAAGTGAAGACATTTATGTGGATGAATGGGGACGTATCAAAATCCGGTTTTTATTCACCCGTCCGGACGATCATACCCATGATAATGGAGCCGGAACGAATGACAGTGATACTGACTCGGCCTGGGTAGATGTTCTCACGCCTTGGGCAGGGGAAGGTTATGGGGTGCGCTTCTTGCCACGTATTGGTGAAATTGTTGTGGTCGACTTTTTTAATGGCAATATTGACCGGCCTTTTGTGGTGGGCCGGATTCATGAAGGTCAGCGTTCACCAACAAAATTTGACAAGAAAGGACGCTTACCAGAGACCCAAAAACTTAGTGGTATTCGCTCTCAGGAAGTGCAAGGAGAAGGTTTTAACCAGTTACGTTTTGATGATACCACCGGACAGATCAGTGCACAGTTGCATAGCAGCCATGCTGCGAGTCAACTTAACCTGGGTGATTTGAGCCATCCGAAAGAACAGGCTGAAAGTGAGAGGCGTGGAGAGGGATTTGAGCTGAGAACAGACCAGTGGGGTGCAGTCCGTGCCGGTGAAGGTTTGTTGATCTCGACTCATAAACAGCGAGCTGCAGATGGTTCACATATGAATGCTGAACCAGCGAAAAGCCAGCTTCAATCAGCTCTACAGGTAAGCCAGGCGCTCAGTGATGTGGCTAAAAATCAGCAAACTGATCCATTAGAAATTTTTGAGAATTTAAAAAGCCTCATTGAGCAGATTGAACAACAGGATCAGAAAAAAGCTGCTGCCTTTAAACAGGCAATCATGATCCTAACGGCACCACAATCGATTGCGCTGAGCACCCAGCAGGACATTCATTTATCTGCTGATGGTCAAATCAGCTACATTGCAGGAGAGAGTATTAACCTGAGTACACAACAATCTTTGATTGCCCATGCCAGCCAGAAACTAAGCCTGTTCGCAGTGCAAGACGGAGCACGTTTATATGCAGGTAAAGGCAAAGTCGAGATTCAGGCACAAGGAGATGGAATAGATGTTATTGCGCGTAAAGGTATCAAAATTATCTCTACTGAAGATCAGATCGAAATGACCGCTGCCAAGAAAATTGTATTAACCGCGGGCGGGTCACAGATTGAAATCAGTAGTGCGGGAATTTTGTCAACAACGGGTGGCAAGTTTGAGGTAAAGGCGGGGCAGCATCAGTTTGTACCTGGCATGAAAGTAAATATGAACTTACCATTCTTCCCACAAAGTGTGTGTTGGGAATGTCTGGCACGAAGAGCAAGTCAACGTGGGGCATTTGTCAATAAAGGGGATGGTTCATAAATGATAAATTTATTACACCCTGATTTACATTATTTTTTTGAAGAATATCCATCTGGGGAACATAAGACTTATTTTATTTATGCTTTGGCTGATGCAGCACAAGACAGTTGGTTTTTAAAAAAGAATTCACATTTACATTATCGCAATTTATTAACAGAAGCTGCTGGTGATAAAGCTGCAGAAATCTCACCTCATTTGGTTCAACTCGGACACAATCATAATATCGAGTGGCAATATATCTCCAAACGCATGGTTGGGACTCCTCGATTAACTTTAATAATAAGTCCTTTAGATTTTGATAGTTTATATTCACATTTGAGGCAATTTCTGAATGTCCAGTTTGAAAGTGGATTAGAGATGTATTTAGCATTTTGGGATCCAGCTATTCTTGGTACTTTAGTCGGTCAAATTTCAGACCAGACTCTTTATGTTAAGCAGCAAGTGTTATCAGACCAGCAGAAGAAAGTTTTATTAGAGCCTATTCATAGTTGGTGGTATTGGGATCGAAAAGACAAATTACATAAAATCATCGGCGGTAATGGTCATGAATCTCTGAAATTTTATGATTGGCAAAATCCGTTTACGTTTACGCCAGTACAAGAAGACATGATGGTAGAAGCAAGCTTTCCTGACCATTTGATTTATTATCTAAATCTGAATAATCCTTTCCTGGTTGAGGATTTTAAGGAATGGGAGCTTTACCCATATGTTGTGAAAAAAATAGCATTAGCACGTGAATATGGTTTGGAAGGTACTCGGGATATTTTAAATTTTATTTGTCTAACTTTAATATATAAAAATACTTTCGAGCAAGATGAGCTGCTTCAAAGTGTACTACTAAAAGTGCAAAATAAGATGATCACAATAGATCAGGCGATGGAAGATTTAGAGCGTTTAGTTGAAGAAAACGAATAAATCATAAAACATGAACTTTATGCTAACACAATTAATTAATCATCAAAGAAACGTGAAGTTAGGAATGTTCTTTAAGTAAATTAAAAATTATAGGGGATGTTATGAATATATTTAAAAAAATTGTGATGTTACCAGTAAGCTTGGCTTTAGGTTTGGTGGGATGTAGTTCAGGCTCAAGTAAAACTTATGTACTTACGACAACATCGTTCGGTTATGATCCAAGATATTCACCATATATTGTACAGCTAAATGGCGAGGAAGTTGGAGGAGGCTTTGGGGCAGCCACCAAACGATCTGCAGTTATTACAGGACCACAATATATTAAATGGGGGGAAGGAAATAGCCCAAAAAAACATGTAGCTGTAAATATTCCATATTTAACCAAGGAGGATTTAAAAGGTAAAAATTATTTAGCTGTACATCTTTATCCAGATGACAGTGTTGAAATTACACTTACAGATTCTGATAGTATGCCAAGAGCAACTAAAAAGGGTTTAGCTTGGGAAAAGAAACTAGATGACATGAAATAAGAATAAAGGTGTCCTATGTTATTAAGTACTTTAAAAAAAACTGTAAATAGTAATCAAGATGTAAGTAACCAACCGCCCCAAACAAAACAAGACTGCACTGATGTTGTGCATCTTTCTTTATACTTTGATGGAACTGGCAATAACTTTGAAAAGGACCAGAATAAAGAAAAACTCGCTAATCCAGCGAAGTTGTGGCATAACGCTCAATCCTACGCAATATTTGAGAGAAAAAAAAATCGATTGAGGATTCAAGTTAGTCATCCTATTTATGTTTCTGGGGTCGGAACCCCATTTAATGGTGAGCTCAATAAAGTCGAAAAAAGAATAGCCACAGGGCAAGATCATGAGCTTACTGGTGGGGTAACAGGGATTGGTGGTAGAAGACGGTTAAAATATGGTGAAAATCAAATCAGTAAAAGCTTAGAGGACACCTTAAAACAAAAAATTGCTCAAGCAGAAGCAAAGCTAAAACCTCAAGTTGAAGCACGAAAAAATGAGGCCATAGTTAAAATGGAGACGAAGCTAAATGAGCATCGTCTAATTAAAAAAATTAATTTATCTATTTTCGGTTTCTCACGTGGGGCTGCGCTGGCACGGGTATTTTCTAATGAAATGATTTGGAAAACTGAAACTGAGGATTTAAGCCTAAAGTATCAAATATCAGATCAAGTAGAACCTGTACCGATGGAAATTCAGTTTTTAGGCATATTTGATACTGTTGCATCTTTTGGTTTACCGGCGACCAATATGTCAAATAAATTTAGTTTCAAAGGTCGAGACATGGTAGTCGATCCAAGAGTAAAAAATTGTGTGCATCAAGTTGCGGGGAATGAATTACGCTTTGCCTTTCCTGTAGATTCAATTTGTTTAGATGGTAAATTAGCTAACCCAAAAACATGGAAAGAAATAGTCTATCCTGGGATGCATTCCGATGTAGGTGGTGGCTATGAGCCGAATTCACAAACAATTAGTAATAATTTCGCACGTATACCTTTAAAACATATGCTAGATGAGGCAGTATCTTCTAATGTTAAAATGTTTGATTTTATCAATTTACAAAATAAACAATCGCAACTCTTTAAAGATGAATTTCATATAGAAGATAAAACCCAGCAACTTTTCGAAGCCGTTCAAAAAGCAGTAGGAGTCTCGACAGGTAACGTAAAAAAAGACATCATAAATTATATGAAACTTCATTATGGTGCCTATGGAACTTTACATCGTCAACGACAACAATATTTAGCAGCAGGTAAATCAAAAGAAGATCCAGCCTTTCTTTCAGTCAGCCAAATTGCTAGAAGAGAGGGCTTTTCATTGCCAACGGGCCCTGCAGATATGGCCACTGAAGTTGAAAGAGTTAAAGCAGCTAAAAATTTCACCACATTTGATCAATCTAATTTAACAGGTATAAAACACGTATTTAGAATTATTTATCCATTTGCTAAAGCTTATGAGTTTCTAGTCGATATAGATGATTGGGAATTACAGAGTTGGGAAAAAAATGTTTCACAAGAAGCAGTAGATTTTTATTCAAGCTATGTACACGATTCGAAATATGGTTTCATCTATAATGCAGAGCCATTTAGTTACTTTAGACAACGAACGGTATATGAATCAAAACGAAGTTGGAAAGGTAAAAGAGTCGATAAAAAATTAGGGCCTATCCACGAACAAATAGCTTATGAAAATAATGAATTTGAAAAAACTCAGAATAATTAGTTTTGAAAGTTAATAAAAAATCTGTATATGAGAATCCCTTATTCAATAAATTAAATATTAGATAGTTCGGCCATCAGCAAGATCAAGTATAACGCACATAATATTCTGTGAAGGATGTTTAATGTCACAGGTCTTACAGCGTGCGCAGTTGGCTGTATCAATGATGAGGGCTTTGTTGCACAAACCT